>NZ_NCWQ01000005.1:0-110963 GCF_002156885.1 Flavobacterium sp. AJR
AGGTTCTAAGGTTCTAAGGTTCTAAGGTTTTGAGGTGCAAAGGTTCTGAGTGACAAAGGTTCAAAGGTTTTGGTTTGCGCATAGAGTTACCACAAACTTGTCATTCCGAAGAATTGAGGAATCTCCGTTAGTTGCTACATAATCTTTGTCGAGTTACTCGTAGAGATTCTTCCTTCGTCAGAAAGACAAGTTTGAGGTTGTTTTGTGAGTAATTGATAACACATTACAAACATTGCCAACGGTTTCAACCGTTGGAGCGCAATGTATTATTTGGAATGCATTATCTCGTAATCGGTAGCCCATGGTTGAAACCTTGGGCTATGGTTATGTAGACAATCTTGTCATCCCGAAGAATTGAGGGATCTCCGTTAGTTGCTCCACAATCTAAGGAATAAGATGTATTAGTTACTTGCAGAGCTCCGCCTCACATACGTTCACATTATGGAAAACCTATATTACGTAGACGCACTGCGGTGCGTCTCTACAGAAAACCTTTCCGTCTTTGAACCTTTGTTTCTTAGCACCTCAGAGCCTTTGCACCTTTTCAAAACAATAATCGAGTACCGTTTCTATTTTAGCACTCGAAACAACCTTTTTAAAGCTTTCTTTTTCATGATTAAACTTAGGAGGAGTTAATTCCTTTTCGGCTGCTTTTTGGGTGTAATATTCCTCACGGGAAGGATGAAATGGAGCAACGCCATTAAAAGTTTCATTCCATGAGTCGGATGCTATAATTTTTAGGATAATACCAATACAATCGTCCTGATGAATAAAGTTGATAGGTGCATCGGGGTTCTCGACATTCTCTTTGCCAGCAAGAAATTTAATAGGATTTCGGTCTTCGCCAATTAAACCTCCAAAGCGCAGAACAGTAGTTTTAAAATTGGTATTGCTTTGCAAAAGAGTTTCAGCAATTATCAATTGTTTACCACTTTCGGTATCGGCATCAGGTTTTGTTTCTTCGGTTATTAATAAATTACTTTCCCCATAAACAGATGTCGAACTTATAAAAAGTACTTTCTCGATGGTTGATTTTTCGATAAACGGAATCAGGAAAGCGATTTTATCTACAAAACTTTCTGCGTTTTCGCCACGTAACTTGGGCGGAATGTCAATAATAAGAATGGTGCTTTCATTTAAAAAAGCTTCAATTTGTCCTGATGTACTTTTGCCGAAAGGCGGATTCTCTTCGTTATGATTGATATTTATTAAAAACGGATTAATTCCGGATTCTTTTAATATCGATATTTTTTCAGTTGAGGTTGTAGATCCGTTTACCAGAAAACCTTTTGTAATCATGGCTTTCGCCAAAGGTAATCCCAACCATCCACAACCTAAAATACTAATTTTTGTCATTTTGTTTTCTTGTAATCAGTGTGTATTTTCTCGATAAGAAAGTTTTATTCTTAGCGTTATTTCCTTTGTATCTCTGCGCCTTTGTGCCTTTGCACCTTAATTTAAGAAATCTAGAAAAAAACGAACTTTATCTTTTCCGTTTGCTCCAATGCGGTTATAAAAATTTATTGCTCTGGTGTTGAATGTCGGCGTTTGCCATTGTATGTTGATACAGTTTTTATCAATCGCAATTTGCTTAAGCTTTTCTATAATGGCTTCGCCAATTCCAAACCCGCGAGCGGAATCCTCAAGATACAAACAATCCATATACATAAAATCGGCGGCATCCCATGTAGAATAATCGAAAGTGTACGTTGCATAGCCAATAATCGCTGCATTTAATTCGACAATTAAGCAATATAATTTTGGATTGTCAGCAAACAAAGCAAGTTTTAATTTGTCTTCTTTCCCTTCAGAGGTAAAAGCCGCTTTCTCGTATTCGGCATGTTTCTGGCACAAATCGACTAGTTTTGTTAAGTCGTTTGTGTTGCAATCTCGTATTATAAATTCCATTGATGGTGAATTTCGGTTTGTAAAAATTCTATAAAATGATTAAAATAGTCCGGATATTCTTTACTTTCTCTAATAGCAATGAAATGTTTTCTTTTTAAGCCGTTTTTGCCAATTTTTACCGCTTTTAACGGGCTGTTTTTTAAATAAGGCAACAATGCCCATTTTGCCATCGACATAACGCCCATATCAGCTTTAATCATTTCGATAGAAGCTTCGGTAAGAGGCAACGGAGTTATTTTTCGGGGAGTTACTTTGGCAGGAACCAAAAGCATTTGATGAATTGTAACACTTTCTATCGGTAGCGAATGAATGATTAAATGTTCATTGATAAAATCTTCGGCTACGACATATTTTTTATTTGCCCAGGAATGATTTTCAGATACAACCATTACCATTTCATCCTGAAAAAGTTCGAGGTATTTTATTCTGTCATCTTTTATAATGTCGCTTACAATACCAATGTCTATTACATTATCAAGTAATTTCTGAACGGGTTGTTGCGTGGCTTCGGTTACAATTTTGAGTTCAATATTTGGATATACAAAGTGAAATTGCTTTAAAACGGAAGGCAACCAATGATAGCTGGAAAAACATTCGGTACTAATACGGATTTCTCCATACTCGCCAAAAACCATTTGTTTGATTTCTTGCTCAGTTTCTGATATTTTGTCCAGAATCTCATTAGAAATCCCATATAGTTTTTCACCAGCTTTAGTTAAAACCAGTTTTTTGTTTGCTCTCAGGAATATTTTAGTACCCAATTGATATTCTGCTTCCTTCAGTTGGTGGCTTAATGCCGATTGAGTGAGATGTAGTTTATCAATAGCCTTGGTAATACTTCCTTCCTCGACAATTGCTTTTATCAATCGTAAATGTCTTATTTCCATTTTTGAGCGTTGTTTACACAAAGGAACAAAAATTTATACTTGCATTTGCATGAAAAAAAGTAATGCAATACATGAATTCTTTTCGTTTTTATTACAGTTGTGGTTGCTCTAATTTTGGATTGTTAAATAACTAAAAACAATACTATAATGGAAGATCAAATTAAACATTATGAAAACAAACTAGCATTTGAAATGGATCCTTCAGATTTATTCGATGCTTTAAACGATGGTGAAAAAGTAGTTGCACTAGATGCCCGAAAAACTTTTGGGTTTGAAGCCGAGCATATACCAGGAGCAATTAATATCCCGCATCGCGAAATGACCATTGAAAGCACGAAACATCTGGATAAAGATATTTTATATGTAACCTACTGCGATGGGATTGGTTGCAACGCATCGACAAAAGGCGCTCTTGCTATGACCCGATTGGGATTTAAGGTAAAAGAATTAATGGGAGGAATTGAATGGTGGAAATTTGACGGTTATACTACCGAAGGCACAAATGGAAAGCAAACAGGATTGAAAATTGAATGTGCTTGTTAAGAATAGCCCTTCTGTTTTAGCCTTCTGGCACAAAAATAAGAAAGACACTATAATGCTTTGGCAAATAAATCTCTCGCAAAGACGCAAAGAAACCAAATGCAAGCTTTGCGACTTAGCGAGAAAATGATTCTCATAATTAATAAAAACACATTTCATTATAATGGAAAAAAGTCCAGATTATAAATTATTCCTCTGTTTAGCGACAGTTGGGATTGTATGGGGAACAACCTTTTTAGGAATCAGGGTTGCGGTGGAAACGATTCCGCCTTGGTTTGTAACCTCCATCCGACAAGGATTGGCGGGATTAATAGTAATGGTTATTTTACTATTTAAAAAAGAATTAAAATGGATTGGCTGGACAAATTTCAGACATCAGTTAATTCCATCTTTATTAATGATTGTTATTGCAAATGGGTTCACAACAATTGCCGAACAAACTTTACCAAGCGGACTCGCATCGATAATGAGCGCACTATCTCCCATACTTATTTTTGTTGGAAGCGTTTTTGTTGGATTGCAAAAAGCGAGTTTAAAAGGTTTTGTAGGTGTTATAATAGGATTTTCGGGAGTCGTTTTTATATTTAAAGACGGACTTGGAGCTTTTTTAGATTCTAATTACCAACACGGACTTATATTTATAAGCATGGCAATTTTTGGTTGGGCATCGGGAACGGTTTATACCAAAGCTCAAGCGCATAAATCGAATACAATTGCACTCAATTTATTTTACCAATTTGCAATTGCAACTTTGGTTCAGCTTGTTTTGGCTTTTATCTTTTCTCCTAATCCAGATATAAGTTCGTGGAGTTTAAGAAGCTTTTCTGCGGCTTTATATTTGTCAGTTTTTGGTTCTGTACTCGCATTCTTCTCTTACCATTATGCGATAAAGCGAGTAACGGCGGTTCAAATTTCTATTTTGTCTTATATCAATACTATAATCGCTGTATTCTTGGGTTGGTTGTTACTAGAAGAAGTAATTACGGTTGATTTTATCATTGCTACGGCATTGATTATTTTGGGAGTTTTTATCATCAATTATAAAAAGAAAGAAAAACCAATAACAATACATGAAGAATGTTTACTTGTAGTAAACAAAAATCCCAAACTATCAGTTTGATAATTTGGGATTTGTTTTTTGTGTAAACCTTGTATTATTGCGGTGTGATTGCAGTTGGTCTTAAGCTATCTTTTACAACTTTTAAACTGTCTTGAGCAACAGTTGTTGTTTCGGGAGTGTCTAAAACTACTTTCGAAGGTTTTATTTTTTCTTTAATTACAACAGCATCGTTTAATACAAAAGGAGTTGGCATCATCCAGGAAGCTCTTTTTTCGACCTTAAGTAATGGATTAGTCAATAAATCAAACGAACTTTCTATTAAAGTCATGTCGAAAACAGTTTTTGCATCAATACTAAATTGCATTACAAGCGGTTCATTGTTCACCACATAATAACTTAAAACTTTAGCGCCTTTTCGTTCCAGTTGGCTTCCTTTTTGTCCAAGAGGTGCTGTACCGTTTGCTTTAAAATTATTGAAAGCCATTTTTGGATCTCCAAAAATATCATAACGATTTACGTTTCTGTTAGGCGTAATTTTAATTTTTAAGAACCTTGTATTTCCTCTCACACTATCTTGTAGAAAAGCGATTGTAGGTTTTGCCAATGCTATTTTTGGAGCATCTGCGCTATAGGTAAACCCAGAGCTGTATTTGCTAAATAGCGGAAGGTTGTTTAAGGCAATAGCATCTTTTGGGGCTTGCCCTAAATATTTTTGAGTCCATTCGTCTAGGTTAACATCATAAGTTGTCCATTTAGACTTGTCCGTATCTGCATTATATACATACAACAAACTATTCGATTTTGCCTTACCATTTTCATATCCAGAAGTATAGCCGCCCCATGCAAAACATCCAATCGAAGCGATAAGAAAGAACAATGCCCAAATTCCTTTTCTTATAAATGTACCAAAAATAGGAAGTAATAACCCGAAAGTTAGTGCAGTAAGAATTGCACTTCCAAAAAGTACTTTTAATCCTAAACCTATTGGGAACATTTGGATAAAAGGCGCAATAATCAATAAAGCAGGAATGCTGAATAATAGACTAACGAATAAATTTACTCTTTGAGTAATTATATAAGCTGCAAATAAGATTAACCCAAAGTAAACAGGAATGATTAAAAATCCTGCACCTTTTAAACTATTTGCAAGTAAACCATTAATAACAATCCATAAAAATAAAGGAGCTACATAATGACTAATTGTAACTTTTGTATCAGAGAAACTATTGTAAAATGAAAAACAAATAGCGATTGTCAATAAGACAAAGGCAGAAATGTAAGCATGACCGTTATATGTAAAACCGTTTAGCAAGTCGTTATACTGCGGATAAATTTGTAATATTAATTTCCAGCCCAGGAAAGTAACAAGTCCGGCAACAATTATTGCACCAAGCAAAGGGATAAAACCTCTAAACATGTCACTAAATGTGATAATCCTTTTTGCTTTTCCTATAAAAATCAAGAATATAAAAAGACCCAATGCAATAAGAGTCATTGGTAAAACCCATGAAAAAGGATAATTTATAAACGTAAACGGAATGGTGAAATAAACAAAATCCTCAGTAGTTGGAGCATGATTTAAATCGCTGTTAGAGAAGTATTTTAGTAAAGGCATTAAGTAACTACCTTGGTGTGTTAGGCTAGTTTTGTTTAAATGAGCAAGATCATCTTGTTGCGTATGATAATTAAAATGGTCATCTATAAAAGCAAAATTAAAACCTTGAATATTACCTTGTTCTCTAAAAACAGTTAAATCAGTATCATTAGGTAACATCTTGTAAATGCTGTACATAAGCGAGTTCGATACAGGATAAGTAGTTTTAGCTTCGGCAAATTCTTTAACCATCTCAGCATTTCCGCTGTTAGTTTCCATTAGCATATAACTTGGTCCAGACGTACCACGAGCTTCAAAGTTTATAACCAATCCTACATCTTTGGCCCATTGGTGTTGTGTTACAAAAAGAGCAGCACCATTTAAACCTAATTCTTCGGCATCGGTAAAAAGGATAATAATATCATTTTTATGTTTTTCTTTACTGTACAAAAAGGCGCGAACACCTTCTAGAATCGTTGCAACACCCGATGCATCGTCGCTTGCACCATGCGAGAAAGAATGCGGAGCACTATCATAATGAGATAGTAATAACAACGCTTTGCTATTGTTAGACCCTTTTATGCGGGCCATAATATTTTTAGATTTTACCAGATTTCCCCAGTCACTCATTGTAAAACCTTCCTGAACAGAAGTTTCAAGACCTAGTTCCTTGAGTTCAGATTCGATATATTGAGCTACTACTTCATGATTTGCCGAACCGACATAATGAGGTTCCTGAGCAATTTCTTTAACGTGAGCCAAAGCTCTATCGGTTGAAAATTCGGCAAGAGCTTCTTCACCCTTAGAAACCCATTGTGGTTTAAGAGTGACATAAACAAAAGCTAGTACGGCAAGTATGCCTAGAATAGATAAGATGGAGGGAATGGTTTTTTTCATGTGGTATTTTTGGGGGGCTAGAGTTCTTTCTTAACAAGCAAAAAATAATCGTTTTCCAAAGAACGGTATCCTTGGTCATATAAAAAATAGTAGGTATTTCCGGTTTTAGTGTCCATAATATTGGTGAAAAAATCAAAATCAAAACCCTTACTAAGCATTTTATCTCTTGTAGCTTTTGATTTTCCGTCGGGATTTAACTCCAATAATATGCGATAGTTTTTGCGTAATTTATTATTTACGTTACGCATAAAATTAGTACTATCCTTGTTTATTTTATTATTATAGGCATTCCGACAACTGTCTGAGCAGAATTTTTTATCCTCTCGACCTACAATTTTTTCAGAGCATTCCAAGCATGTTTTCATGGATTCACTTTTTTATATTAAACAGCTCAATTACTTTGTTATGATGAGCGAGTCAATAGTTTTTATTTGTTAACATCGTTCCTGCTTTCGCCTTTATCTCTCCACTACGTTACGAGGATATCGGCTCTATCAGGGCTAATGAGGATAATTGTTTTTCTTACCAATCCCGATATTCTTATGGATTTAATTTCTTAATTTCATATAAATCATGTCGGCGGTCTTTTAAAATTCGCACGCTACCATGCTCATGAATATCTTTTAGCAAATCCAGATCCACATCTACAATCAATGTCATTTCCGTATTAGGAGTTGCCTCAGCTTTAATTCCGTTACTAGGAAAAGCAAAATCCGAAGGCGTAAAAACAGCTGCTTGCGCATATTGTATATCCATATTATTCACCTTTGGTAAATTACCAACACAACCTGCAATAGCAACATAGCATTCGTTTTCAATCGCTCTGGCTTGTGCACAATGTTTTACCCTAACATACGCATTTTGAGTATCAGTCAAGAACGGAACAAACAAGATATTCATACCCTCGTCAGACATAATTCTTGAAACCTCAGGAAATTCAACATCATAACAAATCAGGATTCCTATTTTGCCACAATCAGTATCAAAGGTTTTAATCTCCGAACCACCTTTCATTCCCCAATGTTGTACTTCGTTGGGAGTTATATGTATTTTGCTATACATTTCGGATGTTCCGTCACGTTTACACAAAAAACCAACATTATATAAATTACCGTTTTCCATATACGGCATACTACCCGTAATAATATTAATATTATAAGAAATAGCAAATTCCTGAAAACGCTTACGAATCGGGTCCGAATGTCTGGCTAATTCGCGTATTGCTTCGGCCTCAGATAAATGATTATAATCCGCCATAAGAGGCGCAATAAAGAGTTCAGGGAACAAAGCAAAATCACTTCCATAACCCGAAACTACATCTATAAAAAATTCCGATTGTTCAAAAAGAGCTTCTATATTATTAAGTTGGCGCATTTGCCATTGAATCAGTC
Organism: Flavobacterium sp. AJR; assembly: GCF_002156885.1. Lineage (NCBI taxonomy): Bacteria > Pseudomonadati > Bacteroidota > Flavobacteriia > Flavobacteriales > Flavobacteriaceae > Flavobacterium > Flavobacterium sp. AJR. The sequence goes on from NZ_NCWQ01000005.1 coordinate 8,278, forward strand.
CAAGTCGGATAATGCTTTTGTCGAGATTAATTAACTTCGGACTTTCATCATAATAAACATTATTCCATTCCAGAAGCACAGCAAATTCCATCGAAGCTTCGTCTCCTTCCAGATAATTTTTCATGATTCGGATAACGTGGAAATCATTACTTAACTGAAACGAAAGCACAGGATCATGTAGTTCTTTATGTTTTACTTTATCAATATAATTTTTCGGGCTTAATTTCTTGGCGTGTTGCGCGTAATTCGGGATTCGACCAGCAAAAACAATTGCTTTTAAGTTAAGTTGCTCGCATAATTCTTTTCTGGCATCATATAAACGTCTTCCTAAACGTAAACCACGATAATTAGGATGAATAAAAACATCAATCCCGTATAAGATTTCTCCGTTTTTATTATGCGTCGAAAATGTATAGTTTCCTACTACCTGGAGATAATTATGTTTTTTATCGACTAATTTTTCATCGACAATCAGCGATAATGCTGACCCTACCACTTTTCCATCTACAAGAATCACTAATTGACCTTCAGGAAAAATTTCGAGTAATTTCTCAATATGCTCTACCCTCCAATAAGAGTCGGCCATGGCAGGATAGGATTCTACCATAGAGTTTTTCAACTGTTTGTAGTCCTCAAATTCTAAATTCCGTAATTCTACTTTATTAATTTTGGCCTGCATAATGTGAGATTTTCCTCAAATATAATGAATTATTCCCATTTACAAACGTTTACAAGTAGTTACAACCGAAAGTAAATAGTTATCAACCGATTAACGATACCTACTTGTCGCAACTTTGCCTTGTTGATTTGAGAGACATGTCAATATAAAATATTTAAAACATACACGCCATGAGTACATTAAGAAACAAAGTACAGTTAGTAGGAAACGTAGGAAACGATCCAGAAATTAAAAACCTAGAAGGAGGTAAAAAGTTAGCCAATTTAGTAATTGCTACAAATGAAAGATACACTAACGATAAAGGGGAGAAAGTAGAGCAAACCGAATGGCATCGTCTTATTGCCTGGGGTAAGACTGCCGAGATTATCGAGAAATATGTTGTTAAGGGAAAAGAAATTGCTATTGAAGGAAAATTAACCCACAGAAGCTACGATGATAAAAATGGAGAGAAACGTTTTATAACCGAAGTCGTTATAAACGAACTACTTTTATTAGGAAACAAATAGATTACCCATTTATTACTTTAAAGTCCCATGAAACGATTTTCATGGGACTTTTTTTAGCTCTAAATTCTGTTTATCATTTCAGAAAACTTTTTAAACAAAATACTACATCAAATACTACATCTATGACTTTTTTAGAGACAAATTTTAATCATTTCTTTCCATTTACCTGAAAAAAGAGAAAACCACTAATCTGGGATAAATCGTACATATAAAATAAGGATTATAGTTTACATAGCGATTAATTCGCTTTTATTAAGGTTTCATATTTAAAAATGAAACGAAAAAAGCAATTTTTTTGACGTTCCATTTTATAAAATGAAACGAAGGATAGCTCATCTTAGACATGTTGCTCTTTTTTAATATTTAATTTTGATTGCCTTATGATAATTTTAAGAAAATTCTTGTTTCAGATTTTTCAATGAATTGCAAACTAGTAATGTACGTTTTTGGTTTTATTATTTAGGTATCTAACGATAGATGTAATAGTAAACAGGATTTTACAAAAGCTTAAATGCGATGAATGAGAAATCAAAATCAAGAATTAATAATCAAAATAGTAGTAGGCCTTATTTAAGCATATACAAGTTTATTTATATACGCTTTTATGTAACCAATTTTTACTAAGGTTACAAAACGATGATATTAAAGAAGTAAAATAAATGTTGAACATATTTATCCCTTAAGTGACTTGTTAAATAGGGCTTAGGTTCACATTTTTAGTATTTATAAAGCAACAAGGATTATTAACAAATTTTATTATTATTATGAAACAATTATTTAACAAGTGTGGATTAAAAGGCGCAATATTAGTTTTTGCGGCAGGATGTCTTGCAGTTCCCCAGCTGGAAGCCCAAAACAGTAAAAAACCGAATATCCTCGTTATTTGGGGAGACGATATTGGTATTAGCAACATCAGTGCGTATAGCAACGGGTTAATGGGATATAGAACTCCTAATATTGATCGTATTGCAAAAGAAGGAGAACTTTTTCTTCAATATTATGGAGAACAAAGTTGTACTGCCGGTCGTGCAGCATTCTTAACGGGACAACATGGTATTCGTACCGGATTAACCAAAGTAGGTTATCCAGGAGCACCAATGGGTATGAGTCAACTTGATCCATCTATTGGAGGAATCATGAAAAATTTAGGATACGCTACAGGGCAATTTGGTAAAAATCACGTTGGGGATCGTAACGAGAACCTACCAACAGTAAATGGTTTTGACGAGTTTTTTGGAAATCTGTATCACTTAAATGCTGAAGAAGAACCAGAATTGCCGGATTATCCTAAAGACCCGGCATATTTAGCAAAATTTGGACCTAGAGGTGTTTTAAAATGTACAGCTACAAATTCCGATGATGGCACTGTTGACCCACGCTTTGGAAAAATTGGAAAACAAAGAATCGAAGACACAGGACCACTTACTAAAAAAAGAATGGAAACTGTAGATGACGAAACATCTGCTGCTGCAATTGATTTTATAAAAAGACAAAATGCAGCGGGCAAGCCATTTTTTGTTTGGTGGAATGGTACACGTATGCATTTACGTACACACGTAAGACCAGAACATAGAGGTAAATATACGCATGGAGATAGTGAGTATAATGATGGTATGATCGAACATGACATGACTGTTGGAGAACTTTTAAAAGCGTTGGATGATTTAGGAATTGCCGATAATACAATTGTGATGTACTCTACAGATAATGGACCTCACATGAATTCATGGCCAGATGCAGCAATGACACCATTTCGTTCTGAGAAAAATACCAATTGGGAAGGGGCTTTTAGAGTTCCATGTATGATACGTTGGCCAGGCGTTATCAAGCCAGGGACTGTAAGTAATGAAATTGTATCTCATAATGATTGGATGCCAACATTTGCTTCAATTGCAGGTGAGCCAGATTTAACAAAAAAAGCTTTAACTGGATATAGTGCCAATGGTAAAAACTATAAAGTGCATTTAGATGGATTTGATCAGTCGGCTTATTTGAGAGGAACTACACCTAAAAGTGCCAGAGACAAATTCTTTTACTCTGATGATGACGGATTATTGGTAGGACTGCGTCAGGGGGATTATAAGTTTGTTTATGCTGAGCAACGTATGATAGGAACAATGGGGGTGTGGGCAGAACCATTTACCAAATTGCGTTTGCAAAAAATATTCAATTTATATCAAGATCCATATGAAAGAGCCGATTTTACTTCTAACACCTATTGGGATTGGATTTTGAATCATGTTCAATTGGCATATGGGAATATTGCAGAAGTTGTAACATTTGCTGAAACTTTTGAGCAATTCCCTCCTCGTTCTATACCACCAAGTTTCTCTGCGGCAACTATTATGGAAGAAGTATTACAGGATATCAAATTGAAAAAATCGATACAAAAAGACACGCAAGCTGCAAAGAAAAAATAGTATAAAGAGAGATTGGGTCTATAACGACCCAATCTTTTATAAACGTAATACCCCAGATTATGTATAAAAAAATATATGTATTACCCTTATTCTTATTCCTACTAGTTTCTTGTAAGAACAAAACAGAAGATGCAACTGCGGTTGGGACTTCGGATAAAACAGAAGCAGTTGCAACAAGTGGTGATCCGTTACCAAGTTGGAATGATGGAAAACTAAAAAAAGACATCATAGCTTATGTTGAGAAAGTAACTAAGGAAGGAAGTCCCGACTTTATTCCTGTTGAAAGCAGAATTGCAACTTTTGATAATGATGGAACACTTTGGGCTGAAAAGCCATATGTTCAGGAATTGTTTGCTTTTTACCGTGTTAAAAAAATGGTAGAGGCAAAACCAGAATTGGCTAAAGTGCAACCATTCAAAGCTGTTGTTGAAAAAGACAAAGATTTTTTCGCAAAAGGAGGGGATAAAGCACTTATAGAACTGGTTGCTGCAACCCATACGGGTATGACCGAAGACCAATTTGAGAGTTCTGTTAAGGAATTTTTTGCTGGAGCAACTTATCCAGGGAAAAATGTTCCGTTGAAACAAATTCGCTATCAACCACAATTGGAATTATTGAACTATTTACGTGCTAATGGTTTCAAAACATTTATTGTTACAGGTGGAACTATAGAATTGGTTCGTGCAATCTCAGCCGATTTTTATGGAATCCCTAAAGAACAAGTTGTAGGTACTTCTTTCAAATACAAATTTGATGCTGCAACTGGTAATATCACTCGTGAACCAGCTCTTGATTTATTAAATGATAAAGAAGGAAAACCAGTCGGAATTCAATTGCATATCGGGCAACGACCTGTATTTGCTTGTGGTAACGAAGGTGGCGCTGGAGATATCGCAATGCTGAAATATACCCAAGGTAACAAATACCCATCTTTTCAATTATTAGTAAATCACAATGATTCGATAAGAGAATTTAGTTATCAGGAAAAAGATAATGCATCATTGAATGCTGCTGCAAAAAACAACTGGCATGTGGTAAACATGAAAGAAGACTGGAAAAAGGTTTTTGCAGATAAATAATTTTATTGGTTTTGGTTAGGTTTTAAAGCGATACAGCTTTTTTGTTTGTTTAAAAGCTGTATCCTTTAATTAGTACAATTAAGAACATTTTAAAATCATATATATGAAACGTTTTACCCCATTTCTAAAACTTAAATCAGCATTTATTGTAATAGTAATTTCTTTAACTCATTTTACAGCAAATGCTCAGGAAGAAAAAGCAGGTGCAAGCGCACAAGAACTTGCAGATAAATTGGCAAATCCAGTTGCGAGTCTTATAAGTGTTCCATTGCAAAATAATCTTAATTATGGTATTGGTCCTTATAATGGATCTAAATATACAGTTAACGTACAACCGGTAATTCCTTTTAAATTAAGTGATAATCTAAATTTAATTACCCGTTATATAGTTCCAATTGTAGATCAAAGAGATATTACAGGTGAAAATACACATCAATTTGGATTAAGTGATGCAACTGTAACCGCTTTTTTTGCACCCAAAAGTGAGAAGATTATATGGGGAGTTGGTCCAGCATTTTTAGTTCCAACCGCAACCGATAAGTTTTTAGGAACGGAGAAATTCGGGGTAGGACCTAGTGTATTAATCATGCATCAGGGAAAAGGACTTTCGGTAGGTTTTCTTGCCAACCAAATATGGTCGGTAGCAGGAAATGAAGACCGCGCCGATTTTAATGAATTCTATATACAAGCGTTCCTTTCTCATAGTTTTAAAAGTGGTGCCAGTTTAGGCGCAAATGTAGAAGTAACCCAAAACTGGGAAGGAAAAACAACAACAATATCTTTCAACCCTTCGATAGGAGCGGTAACAAAATTAGGAAGTCAAGTCGTTCAATTTGCCTTAATGCCATTAATCCCAATAGATGGACCATCAGAATCTAAACCAGATTGGGGACTAAGAGCAGTATTGGCTTTTGTTTTTCCAGGTTCATAAAATCACTTTTAATTTTAAAAAATACTCACATGAAAAAAGGACTTCTTATATTAGTTATTGGTTTTTTATTTATTAGTTGCAAAAAAGAGGCATCAACTTCAGATGCTACAACGGCGACTACCGAAATTAGCACAGTTCCTACAGACCAAGATATTGTAGATGCTTATACTTATTTGTACGGAAGATATTTGGTGATTCAACAAGAGAATCATGACATTAATGTCGAGAAAGTAGGATACAATAAAATTAAATATAACCCACTGGGAACGGCTCAATTTGTAAATCCAAATCTTGATGTAGCTTATCTGGAAGCTTGGCTTGCTGTAGATGCAGATCATGCCGTAATCCTGAATGTTCCTAAAATTGAGGGACGTTATTATACCGCAGAATTATTAAACGGATGGGGAGAGGTAATTGTAAATATCAACAATCGCAATTATCCTAAAACTCCTTACGGGAAATTTGCTCTAGTTTTAAAAGGGACAAATCCTACCATTCCTGCCGATGCTGTAAAAATTGAATTGCCATCTGAAAAGACAAAAATGCTAGCTAGAGTAGAATTGAAAGGAACGCCAGATATAGCACAAAAACTGCAAAGGCAATTTACACTTACTGTACCCGAAGGAATTAAAATTACACCACCAGTTACCATTCCTGATTTTACTCCTAAAGCACCAATAGGAGGTGAAATATTTGATAAAGTCGAAGAAGTTATTGCTTCATATCCAGATGTAATGCCCAAAGCGAAAGAATATCAGGATAAAGCAATTTCGATTGAGCAATATCGTAAAACTGATGATAAGGCAAAAGCACGTGTTGATGAAATAATAAAAACAAAAGCGATTCCAGGATTTTTAGAAGGAGCAAAAGGCTTCGGAACTCAAAAAGGAGGATGGTCAGTATCGTACGTTGCAGGTAATTTTGGCAATGATATCTTGGCTCGCGATATTATTAATTATGGAGGTTTATGGGCAAACCGTAAAGAAGAAGCCGTTTATTTTATCGGATTAATAGATAGTAAAGGTCAACCTTTAACAGGTGATAAAGTATATGAAATAAGATTTCCAAAAGATGCGTTGCCAGAGACTGCAGTTGACGGATTTTGGTCGACAACGGTATATAGTGTACCTGATTACAGAGTGGTTGATAATAAATTAAAACGCTATAACCTGAATAATGTTTCCGGTTTAAAGAAAAATCCTGACGGTTCCTTAAGTATTTGGCTGGCTTCTTCATTACCAAAAGGAGCAATCGAAAGTAACTGGTTACCAACACCAGCAGGAAAAGGTTTTTCACTCAACTTTCGTACATACGTTCCTAAGAAATCGGTACAGGAAGGAAAATGGTTTCCTGCTCCAATAGAACAAATAAAATAATTATCCTGTACAAAAATATAAATCATGAAAAATAAAAGCCTTGTTATTCTAGCAGTTTCTTTGTCAATTTTGACTATCGGATGCGAAAAAAAGACAACACTAAATGCTGCATCCACAACAATTTCGCCATCTGGAACAGAAATAAAAATGGATGGAGAATTACCTTCAAAAGAATCAATTCCCGCATTGTTTGACGAGATGGATTTTCAGCAGGCAACGCAATGTTATCTATGGGGATTGCCTATTGTGGCTTTCGCCGAATGGCAGCATATTCAGTATAAAACATTTAATGCAACGAGCAATGATCTTATTTTTTATAATACATACAATGATCGCTTAGGAATTCTAACAGGAAATGCGACAACACCCTATATAATATCATTTATTGATCTTGCTAAAAATGGACCAACAGTTATCGAAATGCCTGCAGGACATACAGCTGGAGGATTGGGTGATTTTTGGCAGCGCGAGCAGGCCGTAATTGGAGAAATGGGACCCGACAAAGGAAAAGGTGGAAAATATATTCTTGTTCCGCCAACAATGAAAGATTTTAAACCAGCTGGATATTTTATAGTTCCATGTAATACTGTTAATATGTTTTTTGGTTTTAGGGCTCTAGATCCAGATCCTAAAACGACTGAAACTTTAGTAAAACAAGTAAAAATATATCCTTATGCACAACGAGCAAACCCAACGCTGACAAAAGTAGTTAGTCCACCCGCAGGTAAAAAATGGTACGGAATTCAACCAACTGGAATTGCTTATTGGGAACGCCTTCATTCTATCTTACAAGAAGAACCAGTAGAAGAACGTGATCGTTTCTTTATGGCGTGGCTTAAAAATTTAGGAATCGAAAAAGGAAAACAATTTGCTCCAGATGAACGTCAGAAGAAAATTTTAATTGCTGCTGCCGAAAAAGGTCAGCAAATGGCCATGGCAAATTCCTTCAGTAAACGATTTAAGGACGTAAAACACTGGCCAGATAAAAAATGGGATTATGTTATGATTATTAAAGATCCGTCTCAGCATGCAGATAATTATGATGAATTTTTTGAAAGAACATCTTATTTCTATGAAGCTGTTACGTATTCAAAAGCTATGATTACCAAAATGCCAAATGTAGGCCAGGCGTATTTAGGGTCTTATTTTGATAATAATGGAAACTGGTTAGACGGAGGTAAAAATTACACTCTGAATGTTCCTGCAGATCCACCAGCAGTTAATTTCTGGTCGATTACAATTTACGATTCTGCAACAAGATGTCTGATCGATAATCCTCAAAAAAATGCTGACTTATCTTCCCGTAAGGATTTAATAAAAAATACTGATGGATCTATCGATCTGTATTTTGGACCAAAAGCGCCAGCAGGAAAAGAAAAAAACTGGGTGCAAACTTTACCAGGTAAACACTGGTTTACTTATATGCGTTTTTACGGACCAACAGCCGCTTATTTTGATAAAAGCTGGAAAATGGATGATATTAAAGAAGTGAAATGAAAATAATTTAGAAATTTTTTAATTGAAGTAATATGAAAAAAGCACTCTTTATAACAATTGTTCTAATTACTATTTTCTCATGTAAAAAGAAAGACAGATTAAATGATGAAGCTGCGGTAAATATTGTTATTACAAAATCTGCTGATTCGGCAAAAGCAATTGCTAAAGAAGCTTGGATATATGGCTTCCCGTTGGCAATGAATTACAGAAGTATGAGTTTGTATGCTTTGGATTCATCTTATCTGGATTATGCTGGAGGGTTTAATAAGTTTAAACATTATGCTAAAAGTTTTACGCCTAAGGATACCGCAGTAATAACGCCAAATAACGATACACCTTATTCTTGGGCAATTCTTAATCTGGCAGATGAACCAATTGTACTCGAAGTTCCAGAAGTATCAGACAGGTATTATTCATTTCAGTTTATCGATTTATATACTTTCAACTTTGCTTATGTAGGAAGCCGTGCTACGGGAACTAAAGCAGGGAAATATCTTATTGCTGGTCCTGATTGGAAAGGCGAAAAACCTAGTGGAATCGATAAAGTAATTCAATCAGAGACTGATTTGGTAACCTTATTAGGAAGAACTGAGTTAAAGATGGATCCTAGTGATATCGAAAATGTAAAAAAACTACAATCACAGTATAAATTAATTCCGCTACATGAGTTTACAAAACAGGCTGGCCCTGCGCATAAAGAATATCTTATGCCCTATCAGAAATTTAAACAAGCTGATTTAGATTCGGCAGCCTTTATAGGATTACTCAGTAATCTTTTGCAATACACCTCGGTAAATCCTAAAGAAAAGGAACTAAGAGCAAAATTTGCTAAAATCGGAATTGTTCCTGCTAATACATTCGATCCCAAAGCCTATACCCCAGAAGTATTAAAAGCAATAAATGAAGGAGTAAAGGAAGCGGAAAAAGAATTAAAAGAAGGAACAGATAAACTGGAAAATGCGACAGATTTATTTGGAACCAGAGAAATGCTAAATGGCGATTATCTCAAAAGAGCATTGGGCGCAGCAGCAGGATTATTCGGTAATACCAAAGAAGAAGCTATTTATATCGGGACAAGATCGGATAAAGCAAATAACTTTCTTTCAGGAAAAAATAACTATATAATTCGTTTCCCAAAAGGACAAACGCCACCCGATAAATATTTTTGGAGCATTACCATTTACGAATTACCAAGCAGGTATTTGGTTAGTAATCCCATTAACAGATATTCTATTGGAGACAGAACTACAGGATTGCAATATGAACCGAATGGAGATTTGATTATTTACATGCAACATAATGCTCCAAAAGGAAAAGAGTCCAATTGGTTGCCTACTCCGGCAGATGCATTCTATTATTTAATCCGAATTTATGGTCCAGACGAATCGATATTAAACGGTACATGGAAAGCTCCGCAGCCAGAACTTGTGAAATAAAACTAAGGTAGATTAAGTACTTTTTTAATTATTGAAAACTAATTGAGTAGTTGTATGAACATAACCAATATTTTGAAAACCATAAGTTTTATAATCGTACTTACTTTTTTGGGTAGTGTAAAAACAAATGCTCAAAAAATGGAACAGAATGTTGCGGCATGGGTTGGTTATGAATTGTATTTACCATTTAAAGAAGATGGAAGATGGGGATTACTGTTGGAAGGATATTCAAAAGGAAATCAATTTGTATCTGAACTTCAAGGGGCTTTTTACAGAGCAGGAGCCAATTATTATCTTAAAAACGGAAACCGATTAGGAGCAGGTATTGCCTATCAATGGGATTTGCCCTATGATGAGGTCTCCTTACCATACAATAATCCAGATTACAGAATATACGAGCAATTTATTTGGCGTTTAGTAAAGAAAGAAGGAAAAGAAGTTTGGTCACAACGTTTTAGGATGGAGCAACGATGGTTAGGTAGAAAAGACGATCCAAATAGCACAAGCGACCATTTTGATTATTACAAATTCGAAAATACGTTACGATACCAAGTACGATATCAATTATGGTTTAAAGAACGATGGGCAGCTGTTGTTTATGATGAGGTTCATATAAGAACCAATGCAGCCAGCAGCGATGAGAATTACTTAGATCAAAACCGATTGTATTTAGGAACTGCTTACAGTCTTGATAAACGGAGAGAAATACGATTGGAAGTAGGATATATGAATCAGATTTTCTGGAAATCGCCCGATACCGAAAGTGGGCTTAGCAGAATGAATCATACTATTAGGATTACGCTTACAACTGATTTGCCTTTTAAACGAAAATAAAAATTAGAAGCTATGATTGACAAATCCAAAGAAACCAACGAAAACATATTTGATTCTGGAATATCAAAAGCAGAACGATTTGCCGAGGGAAAAGCAATTCGTAAAACTACACCGCGCTCCATTCATAGCGAGTGGAAACCCGCCAAAGATAGAGAAGATCCTGTTGCTATATTAATTAATACAAGTGTAGGTAGAGTCGAAAGTTTATTACCTATTAGATATAGTAGGATGATGGAATCTCCATTTTCTTTTTATAGAGGTGCAGCAGCAATTATGGCAGCCGATTTAAAACAGTCTCGCACAACAGGAATAGAACTTCAGCTTTGCGGAGATTGTCATTTAATGAATTTTGGAGGATTTGCGACTCCTGAGCGTCAGTTAGTTTTTGATATTAATGACTTTGATGAAACACTTCCCGGACCATGGGAATGGGATTTAAAACGACTTGCAACCAGCTTTACAATTGCAGCAAGATGGAAGAATTTTTCTCCAAAAATAAGCAAAGAAGTAGCTCGACTTGTTGCCGAGAGTTACAAAAAACACATGCTTGAATATAGCAAATTATCAGCACTACAAATATGGTATGCTCATATTGATTTAGCCGACTTGATAGAATTAGGAAGTGATGATGAAATAAAGCAGTTCCAGAAAAAAAGACTAAAAAAAGCGGCTGAATATACTGCCCATGAAAAAGAGTTTGCCAAACTCACGTATCAAGAAGGAAAACGGGCTCGTATTAAAGATGAACCACCACTTATTTATCACCTAACGGGCGAAGAAGGCGAAAATATGCTGAGACAAGCAGAGGCAGTTCATAAAAAGTATATAAAATCATTATCTGAAGATAAACGAATACTCCTAAACCGATATTCAGTACATGATATTGCTATAAAAGTAGTAGGCGTAGGAAGTGTAGGAACGCTTTGCGGGATAAGTCTGTTAATGTCGGGAACTGGCGAACCGATTTTTTTACAATTTAAAGAAGCAAGACAAAGTGTATTAGAACCTAATTTAAAAACCAAAAGTATTTATAAACATCAAGGAGAACGTATCGTAATGGGACAGAAGTTAATGCAGTCAGCATCGGATATGTTTTTGGGATGGACGGATGGAGAAAGGGGGAAGTTTTTTTACATACGACAACTTCGCGATGCCAAAGTTAAACCTGTTCTTGAGGTTATGAAAGCCAAAAATCTTATGGATTATGCCAAAGCATGCGGATGGGTATTAGCAAGAGCACATGCACGTTCGGGAGATGCTTCGGTTTTATCTGGTTATATGGGTAAAAACAAAGAATTTGCCAATGCGATTGCCGATTTTTCGGTTTCCTATGCCAATCAAAATGAAGCAGATTATAAGAAAATGTTAGAAGCTGTTAAAAGCGGAAGATTACCTATACCAATGGAAAGTTAATTTAATAAGTAAATAAGAAACAAACGTATGAAATGAGCATGACCTTAAATTGGTAGCAAACTCCAATGAAGATATGCGAATTACATATGACCGATAAAAATCAATTAATATCTATATATGAATACAAAGTTTTTATTTTTAATAGGCTTCTTGATGATGGTTATCTCAACAAATGCCCAAACACAGCGTATAGATTCTACGGCTGTTTATCTCTTAAGCCGAACTACCGAAACCATGCAGGATATAAAGTCTTGTAGTTTTACTGCGGTAACGACTTATGATATCTTAACGAATAATTTAGGACTTGTAAAGCATGCTATTATTGATAAAGTTGCTATTAAGTTTCCAGAAAAAATGAAAGTTACTTCTACAGGAGATAAAGGCAATCGGGCGTTGTTGTATAATGGGCAAAGTTTAAATTATTATTCTTATGATAATAATACTTATGCTACGACCGCCGCACCAAATTCTGTGATTGAAACAATAGATGATGTTAGCAAAAAGTACGGAATTGAGTTTTCGGCTGCCGATTTTTTCTATCCTTCTTTTGCTAGCGATATTCAGTCTTCTAGTGAAGATTTGGTCTTTTTGGGGAAAACAACTATTAATGGAAAGGAATGTTTTCATATTGCAGGGCGTGATAAAACCAAAAGTTTTCAGTTTTGGATAGCAAATGATGATTTGTTTTTACCTCTTAAGATGGTAATAATTTATACAGATCAAAAAGAGAGTCCACAATTTGAAGCAGTTTATAAAGACTGGGTAATAAACGCCGATTTGCCAGACACTTTGTTTGAGTTTAAAGCTCCCCCTAAGGCTACCAAAACAAAATTTGCTCCTAGAGAAAAAACTAAGTAATCACATAAATAGATTCCTATGAAATCATATAAATCAAATAGAATTTCGATATTTATTATGGTATTGTTTGCAATGCTATTAATGATTCCAGAAACAGTTACAGCACAACGTTTTGGTCATTTCCCACCGCCGCGTCCGATGCCTAGACCAATGCCTCGCCCGGAGCCGATTAGACCAATGCCACGTCCTGAACCGATTAGGCCGATACCGCCAAGGCCATTGCCACCACCTCCACACCCGTATCCAAGGCCGTATCCGGTACCATTTCATCCTTACCCAGTACCATTTCCATATGCGTATCATCCGTTTGTACCTTATGTTTGGGGGCCAACATGGTATCCTGTAGGTTTCTTTTTGGCAACATTAACCACCGCAGCAATAATTGTATCTGTAGAGAATACAAACTATAATTATGACGATGGAGTGTATTATGTAAAAGAATCTAGTGGGTATAAAGTTGTACCAGCACCAATAGGTGCAACAATATCTGATTTGCCAAAAGGATATGTAACGATAACTGTCTCGGGTGCCGAGTATTACTATTATGGAGGAACTTATTATAGTAAAACTTCAGGCAAGTATAAAGTTGTAACAGCACCAGTTGGAGCAGTTGTAACACATCTTCCAGAAGGAGCAGAAGAAAAAACAATCGACGGTCAAAAATACTTGCTTTATAACAATGTGTATTATCAGCCAATTTCTAAAGATGGTCAGGATAGTTACGTTGTCGTACAAGGTAAATAATTGACAGAATGTATTTGTAAAAACTTCCATTGTAAGGCTAAACATGTGCAATTCAGTTTATAATGGAGGACATTTAATCAAATTTGTTTGGGGTAATTAATAAAATAATTTACCTTTAGGGAAAATACCACTTAATTTTAAGAATGTTTTAACTTAAAAAAACAATATTCTTAACAGGAATTTCCGCTCATTCAAAATTTGATCATTTATTTAATAGTTTAAATAGCTTACTAATTTTTTAATAATCACTTTAAAATTTAATAAAATGAACACGAGAAGAAGAACCTTATTCATAATCCCAGTTATATTATTGGGTTTGATTTACAGCTGTGCTCCAAGCGTAAAAGTTACAAACGATTACGACCATTCAGCTAATTTTTCAGAGTATAAAACATTTGCGGTTTATGACTTAAAAGCGCAAGAGGGTCAGGTAAGCCAGTTGAATGTAGATAGAATTGCAAATGCAATTCGTACAGAAATGGCTAGTAAAGGATTTAAAGAAACAGCAAACAATCCTGATCTGAAAGTTAATGCGGTTACCATTTTAAAAGACAAAAAACAGGTTACAGCAAATTCTAATTTCTATGGCTATGGCGGTATGTATCGTCCGTATGGATATTGGGGTGCTGGTGGTGGTATGCTAAGTGGTACTACAACTTATGATACCTACGATTATGTTGATGGATCTTTGGTAATTGATATTGTATCTACAAAAACACAAAAACTAATTTGGCAAGGAATCGGTAATACCGAATTAGATAAAAGACCAGATAATCCAGATGAATTTATTAGTTCTTCTGTAAAGAAAATTTTAGCAGGATTCCCTCCTGGCTTAGTTGTAAAAAAATAAGTTCTACAACGAGTATACTACAACTCGATTAAACTTATCTCCCTACTAGATAAGTTTAATCGTTTTATAATGCAGGCAACTACAGGATGTCTTTGATAATGTTGATTTTATAAGTGAAATCATTTCTAGAATAAAAATGTTAAATCTTTCCCCCATGATTTATATATTACTATCTCTTTTTTTCTTTATCGCATCAATAGCAGGTTTTGCTGTTTCGTTGATGATTATTTTTACCAAAAAAAATCTTAATCAGAATTTCTTTTTGAGTCTTTGCTTGTTTAGCCTTGCTATAGGAAGTATTTATAGTTTTTACTTGTCTGCAAGTGTATTAAAAGGGTTTTCAAATTTCTTTATAATCACCCGTTCTTTTATTTTCTTGGTAGCACCATGTTCTTTTTTATATATAAGAAATGTTTTGTTGCCTGGAAAAATGATTAGAAAATACGATTGGATACATTTTACTCCCTTTATAGTATGTTTCATTTATATTTTATTTTCATTTTCAGACCGTTATCTTAATCATTTAGGAGGTTTGTTTAATGACGATATAATACAAAGAACAGACTATTTATCTGTTAAAGTAAATGCTGCATTTCCGTTAATCATAATATTATCTTGGTTAGGATATGCTTTTGTGCAAACCATAATGATTTTAAAATTTGATTTAAAAAACACACATAAACTTAAACGATATAATGATAAGGTTATTAATTGGTTGAGGATTTTTAATATTATGATTATAGTACTTTTTTCGACACTTTTTGTGCATCGATTCTTGAGTAGCTCCGTAATTAATATTGATTTTCTGTACAACGCAATGGTATCTTTTATCCTTCTTTTTACAGTGAGCTGGTTGTATTTTAAACCTCAGGTTTTGTACGGTTTACGAGAGCCGCTTATTACTTTGCGTAATTTTAGCAACGATAATTTCAGTAAAACTATAAAGACAGAAGAAGTAAAAGACGCTTTGCCTATATTAAGCTCGCTTACAGACGAAAAGAAAATAACTTATTTAATAACACTTGAAAAAGCCTTTCTTAGTAAAAAACTCTTCTTAAAGAAAAATCTTGTCATTCGCGATTTGTCCGAAGAAACAGGAATACCAGTTCACCATCTTTCAAGTCTGATAAATAGTGAATACAATCTTCATTTTCAGGATTATGTAAATCTTAAAAGAATCGAATACTTTAAAGATAAAGTAAACGATATCGATTGGAAACACTTATCTCTGGAAGGAATGGCATGGGGCTCGGGATTTAAATCCAGAACAACTTGTTTTAGAGCATTTGTTAAACACACAGGTAAGTCTCCATCAGAGTATTTTAAATTTATTCGAGTAACTTCTGAAGGAAGAAATGAATTCTCGATAAAATAATTTCATTACCAGAACAAGATAAAACTTGTGTTGAGGGATTCTTTTATTGATTAAGTATTCTAAAATTATTTAATGAATTATTATAAAATAAAATCATGAAAACAGTATTTAATAAAAACATACAATCTATAAAAACAGTTGTTACAACACTGGTTTTATTAATTCCTTTTTTTAGTAATGCACAACTTAAAGGTGGACATTTTCTGGGAGCTATGGGATTACAATCGGGTACTCAAACACCCGAAAATACCCTTTCTGTATTTGTACCCGTTTATTTTTATAACACGACTTCTTTACGAAATAACGATGGCGATGTTGCAGTCGCAGATCCAAATTTAAATATGTTCCTTACAGCTGTGGGTGTAAGTTGGGTAAGCGATTTTAAGATTTTAGGAGGAAATTATGGAGCATCAGCATTATTACCATTTGCCTCCAATGCAATTCAGGGGAATTATGTAAGCTCAAAAAGCCCTTTTGCGTATTCAGATACTTATATCATACCATTACAATTGGGTTGGCATAATAAAAAAGCCGATTTCATTTTTACTTACGCCATGTATTTGCCTACGGGTAAGTTTGAAAACGGAGCTAGTGATAACAGTGGTTTAGGAATGTTTATAAATGAGTTTTCGGCAGGAACAACATTTTTTTTTAATGATAAAAAAACATTGCATTTATCAGCATTAGCTTCTTATGAAATAAATGGAAAGAAAAAAGATACCGATATTAAAACAGGAGATCTTTTTAGCCTTGAAGGAGGATTCGGAAAAACATATTATGTAATGGGAGGCACTACAGATGCACCAGCTCCGAAATCTATAATTAATGCAGGTTTAGTTTACTACATGCAGTTTAAAGCAACAAGCGATGAAATACCTATTGGGAACTCCGTTTTTTCAGGTAACAAAGATCGTGTTATGGCTTTAGGTGCCGAAGTAAATTATTTTCATATTAGCTCAAGTACCTCAGCGGGATTACGCTGGTTTGGAGAAGTTGAATCTATTAACAGATTTAAAGGGAATACTTTTTTTATAACGTTGGCTCATGTTTTTAGTACAAAGAAATAAATAGCCAATTATAAGAAATTGGTATAAGGGTTCCAATTGATAAAGGTGTGAAATCTCTCAACAAGTAATTAAATATACCTGCGTATGAAATTAAAAGGATTATTAGTACTGATATTTATTATCATTAATCAGAATATAGTGTTTGCCCAAAAAGAAGATTTACGCCAAGCTTACGCTGATAGTATAAAAACATCTACATGGGCTTATAGATTACCCGCTTGGGGACAACGTATTACCAAAAGAGGAGTCGATTTGCCATATCCGATCGGGGTTATGATAAATTATTTTTCAGGAAGTCAAAAGGTTGTTATCAGTGATCTGGAAGTAGGAATAAACAATAGCCCGTTAGTTCCTCTTGATTTTGTGAAATTTGGAGAAACCAAAGCCACACTTAATTCCGTAACCTCGCGTATAGATGTTTGGGCTTTGCCTTTTGTAGACATTTATGCAGTTGTAGGTAAAACTTGGGCGAGTACAAGTGTAAACGTTGTCGAGCCAATGAACTTTAGTAACAAAGTCGATTTTGAGGGAGGAACTTTTGGAGTCGGAATGACTTTAGGAGGCGCTTACAAACATGTATTCGGAACCTTAGATTATAACAATACATGGACAAAATTCGATCAAATTGAAGGGTCTATTCACTCTCAAATGTTAGCACCAAGATTTGGATATGTTTTTCAGTCCCGACGAAAACCGAATAGAAATTTTGCTCCATGGATTGGAGTTCAGGGACTTTTTGTAAACAGAGTGACCAAAGGAACTATTAACCTTTCGGATTTAGGAGTTAGCGGAAACTCGGCAGATTTTGATGTCGAAGATAAGGCTTGGTATCAAAATTTACCTGCGGCAGATAAGGTTATTATCAAGCAAATAGCCGATAAAATAAGAGACAAATTAGATAAGTTAGATCCAGAAGATGCTTCAATTTCGTATTCACTTAAAAAGAAAGCACTTTCTCCTTGGAGTATGTCTGTGGGTGGACAGTTTCAATTAGATCACCATTGGCAGTTTCGAACAGAAGCAGGTTTTTTTGGTGGACGTTCCTCAATTTTAGCTTCAGTAAATTATCGATTTGGATTTTAATATGAAAAAAACAAACCAACTCCGAAAAGTATTCCTGTTTCTTATAGTTTTCATGACGATAACGATGGCAGGACAGGACAAAGAACATAAACACATAAGTATGAAAGATTCCCTAGATGGGGCTTTTGATTTAAGTGATTACATAATTTATGCACATGGTTTTATAGTTGTACCTACACTTATTACCGAGCCTGCTTTAGGAGGAATCGGGGGAGCAGTGTTACCTCTTTATCTTAAAAAACATGATCCTATTATTGATGCAAATGGAAAGAAAAGATTTATAGATCCTGATATTACAGGAGCGATGGGAATGTATACTGGTAACAAAAGTTGGGCAGTAGGAGCATTTCGTGCAGGAAGTTTTATAAAATCAAGAATATTGTATCGTGTAGGAGGAGGCTATGGAAATGTAAATATGTCATTTTATGAAAATTTGCCTAATGGTAAAGACAAAGAAATTGACCTTAATTTTAAATCATTTGCATTCTATGCTCGGGTTATGAAGCAGTTTAGAAACGGAAAATGGAGTGCAGGTCCACAGTATCTTTTGTTAGATTCTAAAGTTAATTTCCCAGATTTAAATGATCTTCCTTCGTTTGCTAAATTAAGTGATGTAAAAAGTGTAGTAAGCCAATTAGGTGGAGCCATTCAGTTTGATGGGCGCGATAATATCTTTACGCCAGATAAAGGAATGCGGTTTCAGTTTGACTTTTTCTGGTCAGATAATACAATAGGCAGTGATTATGATGCATGGCGGTTAAATTTGTCAGCAATAGGGTATTATCCTATCGCTAAAAAATTAATTGGCGGACTTAGACTAGAAGGAGAACAGGCACTTGGTAATGCTCCTTTTTACCTTAGACCAGGAATTAATTTAAGAGGAATTCCTTCAGCCAGATATCAGGGTAAAGCCAGTGTTGTAACTGAGGCTGAACTAAGATGGGATTTGTACAGAAGATGGAGTCTTATGGGCTATGGCGGTCTGGCAAGCGCTTTTAACGATTGGGATAAAGCTTTTGCTAAACCAGTTGTTTATAGTTATGGAACAGGTTTTCGATATTTAATTGCTAGAAAATTTAAATTAAGAATGGGGGTCGATGTAGCGAGAGGTCCGGAAGACTGGGCATATTATGTGGTTTTTGGAAGTAATTGGCTTCGTTAGTTAATCTTAAAAAATATCTGTTAGTTAGTTAATTCAATAATTGTCTAAAACCTGATAGCAATTGCTATCAGGTTTTTTTATTTCTAAACAGTTTTCTTAAAATGAATAGCCAAGAGTAAGTAACCAGTTTCTTGGAGCTCCGGGAAATAAACGGATGTAATCATATCCACCAACCCAATAGGTTTTATTGGTTAGATTATTTGCGTTCAATTGTATTTTGAATTTGTTAATGGTGTAATACAAAGCAGCATTCATTAGCGTATAACCAGGTATTGTTTGTGTTGCACTAATACTTAAGTTACGAGTTGTTACAAAGTTTGTTCCCATAGCAAGTCCAAAATCTTTTAGAGCACCATCTACAAAATTATAACGAGTCCAGATATTTCCTTGTTGTATTGGAGTGTTTGGTTTTTGTCTTCCTATTTCGTCAGCTATTGGGCTTTCGGTAATATGTGCTTCGTTATACGAATAAGCTGCAGAAATACTCCATTGGCGAGTTATGCTTCCATTTACATCAATTTCTATTCCTTTAGATTCTTCCGTACCTACCTGTCTCATTAAGTCAATATTAGAAGGATCATTGGCATTATACAAGGTGTTTTTTTGTTGAATCTTAAATAGTGCCAGAGTAACAAATAATTTTTCTTTAAACCATGACGATTTACCTCCAAATTCTATCATATTACTTTCTAAAGGATCAAAAGGTCCACCAGCATTTGGATTAGATAATGATGATGTGGTTTGTGGGTTATATCCTTTTACGTAGGTACCATAAACATTAATGTTTGAGTTTACTGTGTACGTTAGACCTATACGTGGTAAGAATGAATGTTGTTTTACTTTCTTCTCATTGTCTTTTGTGTAATTTTCACGGTCGGTATATTCGTCATATCGAACTCCAATTAAGGCTTGCAGACGACCCCATTTTATATGATCCTGCAAATAGATTCCATACAAAGAATAATAGCTAGGGTCGAATGGACGTGCAGTATAAAAATATTTGCTAACATCTTTTAATTGTTGAGATCCTGATGGATTTGTTAAGTCAAAATGAGCAACATTAGGAACAGGATTTCCTTTGGAATCTAATAAATAAGCACTGCTATTTTTTGGATTATAAGTATTAATTGCTCCATTATTTGCTGCATTTCTGTATCCTTTTGCCTCAAGCTGAGAACCTCCAGATGGTACTTGTTCCTGAGCGTAGTCATATCCTAAGATTAAATTATGATCTAAATCGCCTGTTTTTGTTTTGTACACAAAAAAGGTTGAGATATTATCGATGTAACGTTTACGTTTACGCATAAAAACCTGCATTTCTATTGCAGACGGAATAGTACTACCATCTGCTGCAGACGCATATTTGTTGGCTCCACGATGTTCTAGTAAGTCTTCATTATAACCAGTTCGGATATACGAAGCAGAGAATGATAACTTATCGGTAAATTGATGGTTTAATGAAGTTGTAACAATATAAGTTTCTTCGTTAAGATAATCATTAGGAGAGTTTAATGATTGTTTGGTTTTAGTAGAATACAAGTTGTTTTCGTAAGTCGATTGTCCACGATCAAGCATCCCTTTTGAACTTGTATAAATTAAATCAAAGTTTACTCGGGTTTTATCATTTGGTAAAAATGATAGAGAAGGAGCAATAACAATGTTCTTATCAAATTGTAAATCTCTAAAAGAATTGGCATTCTCGTAGCCAATATTCAAACGGTATAAAAGTGATTTATCTTCGGTAAGCGGTCCTGTAAAATCGGCTAATGCTCTAAGAGTATTAAAACTTCCTGTAGAAAAACTGATACTATTTGCTGGTTGATCTAATGGTTTTTTGGTTACCCTATTTATAACTCCACCAGGTGATGCATTACCAAATAATGCTGATGATGGCCCTTTTAATACCTCTACACGTTCCAGATAATTTGCCAAAGGCTGTTTCCAGAAACCTGTCGAAGTTCTTAAACCATTTAGTAATTGCGTATTGCTTCCTCCATTTATTCTAAAACCTCTAATCGATACATCATCATAAAAAGTGAACTGACTTACGCCACTAAAATTCTTTATAACCTCTCCGATACGTATTGCGCCTTGGTCGGCAATTAGTTCTTTAGTAGCATAAGAAACCGCTTGTGGTAAATCCTTAAGAGCAATTTCTGTTTTTGCACCAATAAAAGATTTTGTGTTTTTGTATGATTTCTCTTTTCTACCTGTAATCTCTACGGTTTGCAGCGTATTAATATTTTCTTTTAGCGTAATGGTTGGTAAGTTCAGTTTTTCATCCTCATGTAATTCGATCGTTTTTTCCTGAGAAGATAGACCTAAACTAGAAAAAAGAAGAGTATAGGTTCCCGGTTTAAGATTATTGATCTGGAAATTTCCCTTTTCGTCGGCAGAGATATTCTTTTTTAGTTCCTTAATTAAAACAGCTGCATAAGAAGCCTCTTCATTGTTTTCGGTAACTATTTTTCCTGTAATTTGGGTAGTTTGAGCTTGCCCAATATTAAAAAATGCTATAAGTAGCACTATATAAATTAGTTTCATTGTATGGTATTTGGATTTTTACGGTGCAAATATATATTTATTTAGACTTGATAAAAATAATAATTTAAGAAAACTTTATATTAAAAAAGAGAACACGCGTGAGTGTTAGATTATTCAGGACTTTTTATTTAGAAGCAATAGCATAATTTTACTTTATTGCTAAAAAAAGATTACCTGTTTTGAGTATTTTGTAAGTTTTTATAGATTAATAAAAACATTGTATAAAAATTAACTGCATTAGGTTAGTTTTTTTATTTAATATTTAATTGTTTTGTAACAAAAATAAAATCTAGGCTACTAATTAGTCAACTATTTAAATCATTGATTATGTATAAAATTACGATGAAATCGGTATTCGCAGCATCTGCCTTTATGGTAGGTGTGAGTGGTTGTTTCGCACAAGACATTTTGGTTAACTCTTTAAAGTTAAATGCAAGCGAAAAAAGTAAAGAGAATTTTAAATTTACGGAGCAAATTAACCTAGGAACAACATCGGTAAAATCTCAAGGTTCTTCAGGAACATGTTGGAGCTATGCGACAAACTCTTTCTTAGAGTCAGAAATGATTAGACTTGGGAAACAACCAGTTGAGTTGTCTCAAATTTTCTCTGCAAGAAATGTGTATGTTGAAAAAGGGAAGAACTACGTGCGTATGCATGGAGCAGTAACATTAGGCGACGGAGGTTCATTGCATGATGTAATCAATATGTATAGAAAATACGGAGCAGTTCCAAGAGAAGTATATACAGGATTAAACTACGGAACAGATAAAAATAAATTTGCCGAAATGGCAGCTATAAACGAAGGTGTTTTAACAGCAGTAGTAAAAAATCCAAACGGAGAACTTACTCCAAACTGGGAAAAAGCCTATGCAGCAGTTATTGATTCTTACTTAGGAAAAGTGCCAGAAAACTTTACTTACAAAGGAAAAAATTATACACCACAATCATTTGCTAAAGAGATAGTAG
Source organism: Flavobacterium sp. AJR (assembly GCF_002156885.1). Lineage (NCBI taxonomy): Bacteria > Pseudomonadati > Bacteroidota > Flavobacteriia > Flavobacteriales > Flavobacteriaceae > Flavobacterium > Flavobacterium sp. AJR. Next base: position 31,099 of record NZ_NCWQ01000005.1, read on the forward strand.
GTGTTAATCCAGATGAATATGTTGAAATGTCATCATTTACAACAGCTCCATATTACCAAAAAACATTATTGGCAGTGCCAGACAACTGGTCATTTGATCAGGTTTACAATGTAAAAGTTAATGACATGACCGATGTTATTGATAATGCATTAAAAAAAGGATATACAGTAGCTTGGGCTACAGATGTAAGTGAGAAAAGCTTTAGCTGGAAAAACGGTGTAGCATATGTACCAACAAAGAAATTTGATGATATGACTGCAGATGAAAAAGCAGATATGTTTAACGGACCAAAAGCAGAACCAGAAATTACTGCCGAAATGCGTCAGGCTGCTTTTGATAACTATCAAACTACAGATGATCACGGAATGCACATTATTGGTTTAGCCAAAGATCAAACAGGTAAAGAATATTACATCGTAAAAAATTCTTGGGGAGAAACAAATGACTACAAAGGTTTCTTGTTTGTAACCAAAAATTTCGTGAAATATAAAACTACTGCCCTTATGGTAAACAAAGGCGGATTACCTGCTGATATTGCTAAGAAGTTAGGAGTTTAAGTTAATTAGAACTTTTAAAATATAAAGAAAGCGCTACAAGAAATTGTGGCGCTTTTTTGTTTTGATGATACATCTAGTTTTTTGTAGATGAAAGCGAAAAAATGTTTGTAATAATTTTAAAGTAAAGATGAAATTTGTGAACCTATTGCTTTTAATTCATTTAATGCTTCTGTAATATCAGTTTGGGAAAAACAAGTTCTATGATGTTTACCTTCTGTATAATTTATAATTCCCACATCCACATCTTCAATAGGGCAGTTAAAAATAAGATTGGCTACATAATTTTGAATGATAGGAAATCTTAGTTGACCTTGCCAATTGTGACTGTCGTTATCATTTACTACAATATATGCTGAATAACCAGTTGATGTTGTATTAATTATCCAAACCCATCCAGTTGTTTTTAGTTTTGAAGATAAGTTTATTTCTATTTTGTGTTTGTGTGTGTAATGTGTGTAATTTAGTGCTGAACACTCGGTAACATAAAGGCATAAAGAATTTACTAAGGTTTCAACTTCTTTAACATTCTTTTTTGTTTGTTTTCTGTTTCTAAAAGAATTTTCTAAATAAGTGATTGCTTCTGATAAACTTGAATTTTTATGATAAACACTTGTAGAATCTAACCAGCGTACAGATTTTGGTCTATTGTTAAATGGTTCTTCTTCATCATCTCTTAGGTGATTTCCAAAATCAATAGGGTTTTTCCGGGCTAATTCTAATTTGCTAATAGAGAATTTCTTTGCTTCCATTGAATTATTATTAAGGTTAGTAATCATTATTTTACATGTAACAATTACTTTAAAAATATATTTTGCTAAATAAACAGCTTTATAAGATGGGATTTATAGGTACAAATACCTGTTTTAAAGATATTTGTAAATTTAGATACCATGTTTTGAATTGTTTTACGGTTTTCCATAATAAATCAATTTTATTGGTATTGTAATAGATAAATAGGGTTTATTATGTTAATTTCGAATAGTATATTAAGTTAAATAATAAATATAGTTTGATGAGCTTTAATAAAGCATTAAAAGAAATATATGAAAATAGAAATAATCGATTGGAATCAAAATGTTGTTTCTAGTCAAGATGATGATGTTGGTTTTATTCTTGAGCAAGATTCTTGGAATGATTTTGGGTATTATACCTATTATTTTTTACACTCCAAATTAGGAAATGGCAGTGGAGTTTTTGAACCAATTGGTGGCGTTAGGATTTTAAAAAAAGGACAAGAAGAAAAACAGAAATATTTGTTAGAATTAGGAATTATTGATAAACTTCCTAAAGAATATTGTTCTTTAGGGGCATCATTAGATTATTATGAAAGAATAGCTCAGCTTGATGATTTCAGTAAAAATTTATTACTTAAATCCCTTAATGACGTTATAAATGATCCTTCATTGCTTGAGATTTTCAAATACGAAAAAGGGTTTAATAAATCTTTATTAAGGGATATTACATTACATGATGATATTTTTATTTTAGCGCCGACCTTATTAACAGGTAATTATGAAACACTTCCTGATATAAAAAATTTGAAGTTTTCATTTAAAACTAAAGAAATGTCAGTTCCCATAAATTTTGATTTTTCATCAAAAGAATACGGTATAGCTAGAGAATCACTTCCGAGTAGAATCTCTGTTGTTGTAGGACGAAATGGATCAGGTAAAAGCACTCTGTTATCTAAAATTGCAAGATTGGTATTCAGTTCTACTGAAGACAGAAAATATATAGTTGAAATGGGGGAATTAGAACCAAAAGGTATTGGTTTTCCACGAATAATAAATATTTCATATAGTGCATTTGATTCTTTTCAAGTTCCTGGGATAACCATTGCTGAAAAAAAACAAATTTTAGTAGAAATGGATAAAAATATAGGTAGGTATATTTATTGTGGAGTAAGAGATATAAATAAGGAAGTTGAAAATGAGTTGAAATTTTTAAAAATAAATAGTTATGGTAAAATAGAATTAGAAGATATCTTAAATGATAAATATGAATTTAATTATTTAAAGTCACTTAGTGTTATTAAGCATGAATTTTTGTATGCCTTAAAAAAAATACGAGACTTAGGAGAGAAAGTATATGTCTCTAAGGAGGAAAGTGCAGAAATGCTGAAATAAATAAAAACCCGCTTCATTGAAGCGGGTTTTTATTTTAATCTAAGTCAGTCTAAGTAGTCTGAAAATCTAACTATCTAAGAAGTCTAAATTAGAATTGCTCTCTTCCAGCAAAATGGAATGCACCTTCGATAGCAGCATTTTCGTCGCTATCAGAACCGTGAACTGCATTTTCTCCGATAGAAGTTGCGTATGCTTTACGAATTGTTCCTTCAGCAGCTTCAGCAGGGTTTGTAGCTCCGATTAAAGTTCTGAAATCTTCAACAGCGTTGTCTTTTTCTAAAATTGCAGCAACAATTGGTCCACGAGACATAAATTCTACTAATTCTCCGTAGAAAGGTCTTGCAGCGTGAACAGCATAAAATGCTTGAGCATCAGCTACAGTTAATTGAGTTAATTTTAATGAAATGATTTTAAATCCTCCATTAGTAATCATTGCTAAGATATTTCCGATGTGTCCGTTTTGAACTGCATCTGGCTTAATCATTGTAAAAGTTCTATTTGTTGCCATTTTTATTTTTATTAAATTTTGTGCAAAAATAGACTTTTTTTATGAATTGAATTTAATAAATTCATAATTATAACTATCCAGAATACCTTTATGATAATTAATTATGAGTAATGACGTACAGCAGTAGAGACGCACCGCAGTGCGTCTTATACAAGTTTTAAAATTTAAACCTTAAAAATAAGTTTGTTCTTGTAGAAAAGCCATAAAATAAACGTCCAGATTCCAACATAAGTTATTGCTCCAGCTAAGGAAGCTGACATTGGATTACTGAAAAATGGTGCAATCCCAAAGCTATATAAATAATTTAAAAGATTGATTTGTTCTCCTGGGCTATGGGGGTTTTTAAATTGTATCATTACTAATCCTTGTGGGATTATTTGCGAGAAGAAAAATACAATCATTGGGTTAACGCCCCAAATTAAGAATAATTTGATTCCTTTTTTTAAGTTTAAAATATCAATAAGGTAATATAATAATGCCAGACAAGTAGTTGCTAGTCCTGCTGTGTATAATGTGTATGTACTTGTCCAAAGTGATTTGTTAATAGGGAAAACGATACTCCAGATTTGAGCAACTATAATTAATGCGATACCTGCGATAGCCATTTTTTTGGCAATTTCAATTTTTGGTATGGCACGGTGTAATAACTGACCAATAAGTAGTCCGATAATTCCGGTTCCGATGGATGGGATAGTACTTAATATACCTTCTGGATCCCAAGTTATGGTTCCGCGATACATATGTCCTTTTAGTAAGATACTATCTAGCCAAGAAGCAAGATTGGTTCCTTTATCAAAATTTGCTTCACCGATTCCTGGAACTGGTATTAAAGCCATTATTGCCCAATAGACTAATAATAAGATTACAGCAACTATTATCTGTGTTCTTTGGTTTGATTTTAAGTACAAAAGGGATACTACAAAATATACGATGGCTATACGTTGTAATACGCCTGGTAATCGCACATTTTGATACGCTTCGATACCGCTATAGGCCAAGAAGAGATAAATAAACAGGATCGAAAAGGCAAGAATATTTTTTACTCTAGAACTAAAATTTCCCATTAAGGCATAACCTACCGCAATAGTTATAATTAATCGACCTATAAGTAACGGAATTCCGTCGAGTCCAAAAAGTTGTATTTTGGCAAAAAAATTAAAGAAGATTCCTAAGCAAAACATTCTTAATGAGCGTACTAGTATTTTGTTGAATGTAGTACTATCGAAAGTTTTTGTAGGCATTGCAAATGAAACAGCTACTCCCATTATGAAGATGAAAAAAGGGAAAACCAAATCGGTTAGTGTGCAGCCATGCCACTCAGAGTGTAATAGAGGAGGATAAACAGCGTCCCAGCTTCCAGGATTATTGACAATTGTCATTAATAAAATAGTTAATCCTCTGAAGACATCTAGTGAAATCAAGCGCTCTCTGGTCATAATTTTTTTGTAATAGGTTAGTTCTCGTTTTTTAAAGTTAATAATTTGGTTTAGAGGGTAACAATCTAAGAGGTAAGTGGTTATTTGTTTCTTATGATTGTTACTTTTGTTTTTTTGCTACAAATTTCTGCGAATTAGCGAAATTCGTAGCAAACTTTTATATTGTTATGACATTAAAATTAGATTCTAATGGTTTTAATTCTTTAATAAGAAGGGGGATTAATTCCTCTCCTTTTTCCAGATAAAATTCTGAAAAATTGGCTTGACGCTCCTGCAAGCTTTTATTTGGAAACAGTTCATTTTGCAAGTCGGTAATACGTTGCAAAATGTCATTTAATTTTCTTTTTTGTGCTTTTAAGAGTCTTTTTTCAAGGTTTTCGAGTCCTTTTATTTGTTTAACTTCTTGTGCTTTTACTGCTCCAGTAAACGATTTGTCTGTTTGATTTGCTAATTCATAAAGATATTCGAATTGCTTATGCAAAAGTTCTTTTTGAGGCGTTAAATCAATGGAGAATGGTGATAGTTCTCTTGTACTCTTATTTATTAAACTGTTTTGTTTTGAGAATAAATCGCTCCATGATAAATTTAATTGATCCGCTTTTTTTGCCTGTTTTTCGGTAGCCAAAAGCACGGAATTTCTAATTAAAAGCATCGGAAAAGTAATCTTTGCAGTATCAAAGAATGATTTTAATTCTAACCAATAGGCAATTTCTCCGCCTCCGCCAATGTAGCATAAATTAGGCAAGATAATTTCTTGATATAACGGACGCATAATCACGTTCGGACTAAATTTTTCGGGATTTCTTTCTAGTAAATCAAAGATTTCTCTTCCTGAAAATTCAATTTTTGTATTGTTAACTTTATATTTTCCGTTTTCAAAAATGATACGTTCGCGTAAATTATCTTCGATATAAAATAAATTGATTTCGCGCGGATTTACCTGAACTGTATAATCTTTCAGTTTTTCGATAGTTTCCTGAACGGCTTTATAGGCAGATTGAGATTCTAATTCTTCTTTTATGTATGGAATAAAAGCACGCTTTAAATTGGCATTGTCTGCATCTAGAATTACTAAGCCTTGTGATGCAAATAAACTATTGGCAAGATAACGTGTTGCATCTGCTAGATTATTGTGTTTTAGATAGGCATCTTTAAATATTTTTTTCAAAACATTGGCATTGATGCTTGAACCTAATTCTAAAGTATATATTTCGAAAAAATCTTCAAGTCCTTTAGTTGATAATCTTCCTACCGGACCTGTACTTTCGGCATTCCATCGGAACTTTTTACCTTTAAAATTAAAATAATTAATTTCTTCAAAATCATGGTCTTCTGTCGCCATCCAATAAATGGGAACAAAGTTATGCGAAGGATATTTTGCTTTTAATTCGTTGGTAAGATTTATCGTTGAGATTATTTTATACAAGAAATATAAGGGACCGCTAAATAGGTTTAGTTGATGTCCTGTTGTAACTGTAAATGTATTTGGGAGTGCTAAGACTTTGATATTTTGTTTGGTCGAATCCGAAAGTTCAATTTTGGCATATTGTTCTTTTAAGACCGAAACTAATGGAATTCTATTGTTATTATCGAAATTTTGTTGCTTTTCGATAATTTGTTTTTCAAAGTTTTCCAGTGTTGGAAAATTATTATATAATGGTTTTAAATCTGATTTTTGTTCTAAATAATCATGTATCAAAGTTGAGAAATATCCTGAGTTTTGGTAGCTGATACAGTCGGTTGGCATAAGTATTGTTTTTTTGATAGCTGTAAATTTAATCAAAATTTGTACTTAAAAATGGATTTAACTATTGCTTATGATTTGAATTTTAAAAATAGTTGCAAATCATTGATAATCATATAAATAATTGTGATATAGGAAAATACTTGTTTTTTAATTTATTTGAAAAATAATTCACAGAATTTGAATGTGTTGATGGCTTTTTGGGGTCATGAGGATTATGATTTTTTAAACTAATTTCTTAAAAAATGGGAATTTAATATTTGTTATTTTCAAAAATTAGAGTCATTTTTATATCCTATTTTCATAAAAACCATATCAACCGCATGAAAAATAATTCTACTAAGGAAAACTCCTTGAAACATGTTCTTTTTGGGAGCTTAATAGGTACGACAATTGAATTTTTTGATTTCTATATTTATGCTAATGCAGCTGTATTGGTGTTTCCGCAATTATTTTTCCCAGGTGCTAGTAGTACTAATTCGACCCTTGAATCTTTAGCTACTTTTTCGATAGCTTTTTTATCCAGACCTATTGGTTCTGCTGTTTTTGGTCATTATGGAGATAAAATAGGGCGTAAAGTTACTTTGGTAGTGGCTTTGCTAACCATGGGATTGTCGACAATTGCAATTGGTTTTTTGCCAAGTTATGCAAGTATCGGAATCGCTGCGCCGATTTTATTGATGTTATGTCGATTTGGTCAGGGAGTTGGTTTAGGAGGCGAATGGGGTGGCGCTGTTTTATTAGCAATAGAGAATGCACCTCCGCATAAGCGTGCCTGGTATGGAATGTTTCCGCAATTAGGAGCGCCTATTGGATTGCTACTTTCAGGAGGAACTTTTTTAGTTTTAACGGATACTATGACCAGCGAAGATTTTATGGATTATGGCTGGAGAATTCCGTTTATAGCAAGTTCACTTTTGGTAATTGTTGGATTTTATATTCGTTTGAAAATTAGTGAAACTCCTGCTTTTGAAAACTCTAAATTAGAACAAAAAGAAGTGAAAATTCCATTTTTTACTTTGCTTAAATCGTATAAAAATCAATTGATTTTTGGGACATTATCTGCAATTACAACCTTTTTGGTATTTTATTTAATGACGGTTTTTACCTTAAGCTGGGCTACTTCAGATTTAGGTTTTACCAAAAGAGATGCTTTGTTAATACAATTGTTTTCTGTATTATTTTTTGCTGCTTTTATTCCTGTTTCGGCTTTGGTTGCCGATAAAATTGGTCGCAGAAAAATATTAATTTTCACGACTTTAGCTATTGCTGTTTTCGGTTTTTTCTTTTCGTATTTTCTTAATTCTGGAAGTCCTTACATGGTAACAGCTTTCGTTTGTATCGGAATGTCATTGATGGGTTTTACTTATGGTCCATTGGGAACTTTTTTATCGGAGTTGTTTCCTACGACAGTTCGTTATTCTGGAGCATCTTTAACTTTTAATATGGCAGGTATTTTGGGTGCAGCTTTTGCTCCAATGATTGCAATTTGGTTGGCAACGACTTATGGTTTGAGTTACGTAGGATTTTATCTAACTGCGGCTGCTTTAATATCTTTAGTTTCATTTTTAGTAATTTCTAAGAAAGTTCATCAGTTTTAAGAGGAAATCTACTGACACAATTTTTATAGTATTAGTAAACGAAGCTCTTTGGGTGTAATTACTGCATCTTTTCGCTTCGTTTGAGGCGTAAAAATTTAATTTAACACATAGAAACATAGATTTTATGTGTAAAAAAGAACACAAAAAGAAATATATTTCTTTCACACTAGTTTAGCTATGTGCATTTAAAATAAGTGAAACGCCTTTTTTTTGAGTTTACAAGACCTATGTTTCTATGTGTTAAAATTAATTGTGCCTAACAATCAAATGTTTTGTAAATCTTGTGATAAAGTTATCTAAGTTCAGTTGCTTTTTTAACTATCTAATAGTTTTTGGAGCAAGAATAAGAGAGGTTATTTATTTCTCAAAAGAAATCGACGTTAGAGCCAATTGGGATGTTGATCAAATTTTTGATCTAAGCATTCCTTATAATCCAGAATCTGATAAAAAAACAGACAAAAAGAAAACCGATAAAAAGAAATAATCTATAATCCCTGGATTATAAATTGATCTTTATCATTCAGGAAATCAAGTTTTTTTCTTGTTTCGTACATTTTTTCTTTATCTAATTCCGTAATAAAAACACCTTCTATTTCTTGGGGAGTAATTAAATATTCTCCAAGAAAATCTATTACTTGTGAGTGCCCAATGTGCTCATATCCATGATAATCTAAACCAATTCTGTTTACTCCTACCGAATAACACATGTTTTCGATAGCACGCGCTTTTAATAATGTATCCCATGCATTAGTGCGTATTTTAGGCCAATTGGCTACATATAATAGCAAATCATAGGATTCTGTATTTCTAGAAAAAACAGGAAATCTAAGATCATAACAAATTAGCGGACATATTTTCCATCCTAAATAATCTACAATTAGTTTCTGATCTCCTTTGGTATACACTTTATCTTCTCCAGCGAGAGTAAATAAATGTCGCTTATCATAATATTTTGTTTCTCCTGAGGGAAAAACAAATAATAATCTATTATAAAACTCCCCATTCTCCTCGATTACCAAACTTCCGGTAATTGCCCTTTTTGTAGCTCTAGCTAATAAACTCATCCACTCAACAGTTTCTCCTTGCATTGTTTCGGCAACGCTAGAAGGATTCATAGTAAATCCTGTAGAAAACATTTCGGGAAGCACAATCAAATCAACAGCTTCGCTAATTTCATGAATCTTTTGTTCGAAATAATTTCGGTTTTTTTCTGGGCTTTCCCAGTATAGATCTGTTTGAATTAATGCAATTTTCATATTGTAAAAATACTCTTTTTTAAAATAAATTAGCTCATTCGACTTTAACTCCAAATAGATTATTTCTTAAAACTCATCCAACTCAACAAACATCACACTTTTGGGAATAAAAAAACATTAAACAAAAAAATATTGCAATATTTTTGCAAAATATTGCAAAAATATTTCAAATAGTGAGAATAAATTATATATATTTGACCACAAACAAATAACCAACCAAACCATAAAACAATGAAAACCAGAAAATTATGAAAACCAAATTATTATCTTTAGTATTTATTGGAGGAATGAGTCTAACAATAAACGCACATGAAAATGCAATAAAAAAGCATTTCTTAGAACAAAGCACAAGTCAAATTGAGATAACTGGTAAAGTAGTAGGTCAAGATGACGGAATGCCAATAGCCGGAGCAACCGTATACGCAAAAAGCAATAACCGAATAGCAACGATTACTGATGAAAACGGAAACTTTAAACTAAATGTTCCTGAAAGCGAAAGTTTTGTTGTCGTTAACTATATGGGATACGGAACAAGCGAATCCAAAATAAATGGCACAAATCAATTACTTATAAGTTTAAAACCATCTGAAAATGTTTTAGAACAAGTTTTTGTTACTGCGTTAGGTGTCAAAAAAGTAAGCAAATCTCTAACCTATGCAGTAACCGAGCTAAAAGGGTCTGAGTTTAACAAAGCAAAAGAAGCCAATATCTCAAATGCTTTGGTTGGTAAAATTGCCGGAGTAAACGTTAGTAGTACAGCAACAGGACCAAACGGTTCGACCAGAGTTGTAATACGTGGAAATGGTTCCTTAAACGGAAATAACCAACCTATGTATGTTGTAAATGATTTACCAATAGACAACACACAACTTAATCTACCCGGAACAGGAAATGCACCTGGCTCACCAAAATTAAATGTAGACAGAGGAGATGGAACTGCTTTAATAAATCCTGACGACATCAAGTCTATAACAGTTCTTAAAGGAGGAACTGCTGCGGCTTTATATGGTGCTAATGCTGCCAATGGAGTAATCTTGATTCAAACCAAAAGAGGTTCTGCTCAAAAAGGTATCGGGATTGACTATAACACATCATTTACTCTAGAAACTCCCGCAGTAATACCAGATTGGCAATATGAATATGGAGCTGGAGATGCTGGCAAAAAGCCTTTAACCCAAAATGAAGCCATAGCTACTGGACGCTGGTCTTGGGGAGCTAAAATGGACGGAACTGATGTAGTGCAATTTGATGGAGTAAAAAGACCTTATAGCCCACAAAAAGATAATATTAAAAATTTCTATAGACCTGGAACTACATATATAAACTCAATTGCGTTATCTGGTGGTACCGACAAAGCAAGTGGCCGTCTTTCATTCTCTAACATGAATAGTGAAGGTATTGTACCAAACGCCGACTTTAATCGCAAAACAATCAATTTAGCCAGTAATGTAAATCTAACTGATTGGTTAAAATTTGATGTGGTAACACAATACAACCTAGAAAAATCAAACAACAGACCAACTGTATCCGATGCTGAAGCAAACCCAAACTGGGGAACTTACTTAATTGCAAATACTGTAGACATTAGAAACTTAGCTCCTGGATATGATGAAAACGGAAGAGAAGTAGCATGGAACCCTGTTCCCGTTGCAACAAATCCTCAATTTGTAGTGAATAGAATTAAAAATAATGATACTAAAAACCGTTTTGTGGGGATGGCAAACGTAAAATTAAACTTTACGCCAGATTTATTTTTACAAGGTCGTATCGGTCAAGATTACACAAACTATGAATTTTTTGGATACATCCCTAAAACATCTTTAAATACTCCTGATGGTTATGTTCAGGGTTCAAAAATGATATTATCTAATATAAATTCTGAAGCAATACTTAATTACACCAAGAAAAACATATACAGAGGAATTTCTTTAAGCTCATTAATAGGAGTTAATTCGAGAACGACACTAAGAGACGAAGTAAGAGTGGATGGAACAGGATTTGTTCTAGACGATTTTTACTCACTAACAAACTTAAAAACTGTAAGCTATACATACCCTTACGGAAAAACCAAAACCAACTCAGTTTACGGTGCGATAGATTTAGATTATAAAAATGTATTCTTTTTAAACTTTACAGGACGCCAGGATTGGTTCTCTACACTATCTAAAGATAATAACACCGTATTCTACCCTTCTATTGGATCTAGCGTAATAGTTTCAGACATATTAACTATGCCAAGCTGGGTTTCTTTTGCAAAATTAAGAGGTTCATGGGCACAAGTAGGTGGAGCAACTCCTGACCCATACGCATTAAATCCATCATACTCTATGATTCAAGGAGGACATAATGGGCAACAACTCCAAGGTCCGACTAGCTCAAGAATACCTAGCCCTACTCTAAGTCCTTTAACCTCAACAACATTTGAAATAGGTACAGATTTAGGTTTTTTTAATAATCGTATGAATATTGATTTTGCTTGGTACAATCGTAAAACAACCAACGACATTGTAGAAACTACTATTTCTAATGCATCTGGAGCAACTACTTCTTTATTAAATCTCGGAAAAATGAGAAACGAAGGTGTAGAACTTTTAATTAATGGAAAAATTATGAGTTCAGAAAATTTCTCATGGGATGTTACCTTCAATGGATCTTATAACAAAAACACAGTAGAAGCCTTAACCGAAGAATTAACCTCAATAACAATGGCTTCTTCTGTAAATAATTATGCAATTATTGCAAGTGATGTTGGCAGACCATATAGTATCATAAAAGGATATAAACCACTTAAAGATGCAAATGGAAACACTGTTTATAATGTAAGCGGAGGCTCGGCTACTACAGAAAGAGGACCACTTGAAGAATTAGGTCAAGGTGTACATCCTTGGGGAGCAGGGCTTAGTAATGAATTTAAATACAAAGCAATAACCTTTAGCTTCTTAATAGATGCAAAATTTGGAGGTAGCCTATATTCTGGTACCGATTTATACGGAACTCGTATGGGACTTACAAAACTTACTCTGGAAGGACGTGAAAATGGATTACCAATAAAAGGTGTCGATAAAAACGGAGGAACTGTAGATATGGTTATTGCTCCTGAAAACTTAAGAACGTATTATGACGGATTAAAAAACATAACATCTGAATTTGTTTATGATGCTAGTTTTGTAAAATTGAGACAAGTAATTATCGGATACCAATTGCCTATTAATAAGATTAAAGGTCTGTCTGTAATTCAATCAGCATCAATTTCATTTGTTGCCCGAAATTTATTCATTCTTTATAAGAAAACTCCAAACGTAGATCCTGAATCAGTTTTTAGCGCTGGTAATGCTCAAGGTATAGAACAATTTGGTGTACCTAGAACCAGAAGTTTTGGTTTAAGCTTAAGTGTTAAAATATAAAAATTAAAAGACATGAAAAAGATAACAACCCTATATATAGCAGGCATCCTTTTATTAAGCATATCAGCTTGTACTAAAGATTTTGAGGAAACTAATACAAATCCAAACGCAGTAGATAAACCTACTCCAAATTTCATTTTTAGCAGATCTCAGCTTGACGGATTAAACAATAATTATTTTTTCACCTCAATTATTGAATGTGGTCAAATGATGCAACATTATTCCACTTACAAAGAAGCATCAGGAGCAGGAGACAAATACCTTGACAACGAAGTATATTACTCTGCCTTTTTTGCACGAATATATCCAAATGCAATAAACGAAGTAACTATTGTAATAAACACACTAAAGGATAATCCAGAAAATATCAACAGGTATAATATTGCCAGAATTTGGAGAGCTTACCTATTTCACCGTGTTACAGATTTATATGGAGACGTTCCATACTCTCAAGCTGCAAAAGCAAATTCTGATCTGCTTTTTTTACCTAAATATGATAGTCAGGAATTTATATATAAAGATTTACTGAAAGAATTAGATGAAGCAGCATCAGCATTAACAACATCCAAACCTAGTTTTGGCGAAGCTGATTTAATATACGATGGTGATATTAATAAATGGAAGAAATTTTCATATTCATTAATGCTTCGATTAGGAATGAGATTATCTAAAGTTGACCCAGCGCTTTCTAAAACTTGGGTAAATAAGGCAATTACAGGTGGGGTAATCCTTAATGCTGCCGATAATGCCATAATGGAATATAAAGACGGGCCAAACGATATAAACCGTAATCCATCTGCTCTAGATCCAATAACTCTTGATTTTGCAAAATCATCTTTCGGACAAAAAAACAATGAAGGTGGAAAACTTAGTAAAACTTTTATCGATGTACTAAAAACTACTAACGATCCAAGAATTAGTATATACTCAGGTGTTTGGCAAGGCACGGTACAAAATACAAGCCCTGCCGTGCAAAAAGGTTTTCCAAACGGAACTAAAATAGCACCAACTCCAATTGAGCAGGCTACTTATTCTGAACCAAACCAAAGTACCGTTCTTAAAGTTGATTCTCCTCTTATTATAATTAGTAATGCCGAAACTAATTTATATCTGGCTGAAGCTGCTCTTAGAGGATGGTATGTGGGAGAATCTGACCAAAGTTTATACGAAAAAGCGGTAAAAGCTTCTTTCCTAAATGCTGTGATTTATGGACCATCTTACGCCATAACTGATGCAACCCCATATTTAACTGCAAATCCATATTTGGCTGGAGGCACATTTGATCAAAAAATGAATCAGATACATACTCAATTCTGGATTGCTTTATTTGTAGATGAACAAGAGGTTTATGCAAACTGGAGAAGAACTGGCTACCCAATATTAACTCCTGTAAATTTTCCTGGAAACGTGACAAACGGCACAATACCAAGGCGTTTTAAATATCCAACTGCCGAATATTCTGTTAATTCTGCTAACTTAGCAGAAGCAGTTAAGCGTCAGGGCAGCGATGCATTTACAACAAGAATGTGGTGGGATAAACAATAATATAAATAAATTAAATGAGTATTATAATTCTTTCGGCATGCATTATTTTTTTAGTGCTACAAATAACTTGGTTTAAAATCAACCCATTTATTGCCTTTATTATAACATCATTATTGGCAGGCCTATTATTAGGTTTGCCAATAATAACGTTAACACAAACCGTTCAAAAAGGTTTGGGCGATATGCTGGGCTCAATTGCCCTAATTATCATATTTGGTACCTGCATTGGTAAACTTACCGTTTCTTCTGGAGCCGCATCTGTAATTGCAAAAACAGTTATGGAATGGACAGGCGAAAAATACGTACGATTAGGTTTAATGATTACAGGATTTATTGTTGGAATCCCTTTATTTTATAGTGTAGGCTTTATACTTTTGGTTCCCTTAATATTTTCTGTAGCCAATCAGTTTAAACTACCCAAGGTATATATAGGTATCCCTATGCTTGCGTCACTTTCGGTTGCACATGGTTTTTTACCTCCTCACCCATCACCAATGGCTTTAAGCAATACCTTAAGTGCCGACATTGGCTTGGTTTTAACCTATGGTATTATTGTTTCTATACCAACTATTCTTATTGCAGGTTTATTATTCTCTGACACGCTTAAGAATATTAAATCTAATGATAAAAACACTATTGTTCCAACCGAAGAACCTACAAACCAAGCTACAAAACCTAGTTTTTTTACAAGTATAGCTTCTTCATTATTTCCAGTATTTGGCTTAACAATTACTTCCTTATTACCATTAGTCTGGAAAAACGAACAAGTAGAACTAATATGCAAAACTATAGGCGAACCTAGTATTATCATGTTAATTTCATTAATCATTTGCACCTACACATTAGGCTTTCGTACAGGTAAAAACATGAAAACCATCATGGACGAATATGCAGTTGCGATAAAAGACGTTGCATTAATAGTACTTATTATTGGGGGAGCCGGAAGTTTAAAAGAAGTAATGATGGTAAGCGGCGTAAGTCAAACCATTGTCGAATCTTTAATACAAATAGACATCCACCCTTACTTACTCGCCTGGTTAATAGCTGCATTAATACGAATTTGTGTTGGATCGGCCACTGCCGCAGGCTTAATGACTGCCGGAGTTTTAGTACCTTTATTACAATTAAAATCATTAGACCCCAACTTATTGGTTCTTTCTATAGGCGCAGGTAGCCTGATGTGCTCTCATGTAAACGATCCTGGATTCTGGATGTTCAAAGAATACTTTGGCACCAGCATGAAAGACACCATTAAATCCTGGACAGTGATGGAGTCATTAGTATCCGTCCTTGGAATTATTTTTATATTTATATTAAACATTTTTATACACTAATATTATGAGCTTATTACCACAAGAAAAATTCGAATCACTTGGCCTAACATTACCTCCAGCTCCTAAACCTTTAGGCATATACAAACCATTCTTAATCGATGGCAAATATTTGTATTTATCTGGTCATGGTCCTGTAAAAGACGACAAATCTTTAATCATAGGAAGAATTGGAGAAGATATGGACATTGAAGAAGGTAAACTAGCCGCAAGACAAGTAGGATTAACAATGTTATCTACAATTGTTACCAATTTTGATAGTCTAAACGCAGTAAAAAGAGTAATTAAAGTACTCGGAATGGTAAATTGTACCTCTGATTTTTTACGTCATCCTTATGTTATTAATGGATGTAGCGAATTATTTGCTGAGGTATGGGGACAAGAAAACGGAATCGGAGTAAGAAGTGCCGTAGGAATGGGTTCTTTACCAGATAATATTCCTGTTGAGGTAGAAGCGATTTTCGAATTATATTAAAAAAGTTATGTCACTCCCGATAGCTATCGGAATTCAATGATTAACATTGATTTTTTTAATTAAACCATTAAGACATTAAGTTTCATTAAGAATCTAAGCTTAATTTTTCTTAACCTACTAATTTTCATTAAGAAGTCAAGCTTAATTTTCTTAATATCTTAATGGTAAAAAAATATTAAATGTTTGATCTGTGAATCCCGATAGCTATCGGGAGTGGTAAAAAAAAATAATAACTATGAATACAAATACCTCACAAACAAAAATTGCAACATTTGGAGAACTTCTATTACGAATGGGCATAGCCAATGGCAATCGATTTACGCAAGCCAAAGAAATGCAGGTTCATATAGGAGGAGCCGAAGCAAATGTTTGTGTACTACTTTCACAATTAGGCATAAATACCAATTACATAACTCGTTTACCTAACAACGACCTATCTCAGCTTGCATTAAATGAACTCCATAAGTACAATGTAAATACCACAGATTGTATTTATGGAGGAGATAGAATTGGCTTATATTTTATCGAATCAGGTAATCAGATAAGACAATCGCAGGTAATTTACGACCGTAATAATTCGGCTTTTGCAACTATTGCTGAAGATGAAATAAATTGGGATAAAGTTTTAGAAAATACAACCCATTTTCATTGGTCTGGAATCAGCCCAGGAGTTTCTAATGAGGCTGGTTTAGTTTGCAAGAAAGCAATATTAGCCGCTCATAATAAAGGCATAACAATATCCTCTGACTTTAACTTTCGTACAAAATTATGGCAATACGGAAAAAGTCCTTCCGAAATTATGCCCGATTTACTTTATTATAGCACAATTACTGTAGCCGATTTAGATTCGACAGAAATATATTTTGGTATTAAAACAGATAAAAACGATTCCGATTCTAATCGGTTTCTAAAAACATACGAATTGCTAAAAGAAAAAATGCCTTACCTAAAAACATTAGCTATGAGCTTCAGAAAATCAGAAGGTCAAACCCATTTGTATTCAGGCATGTTATTTCACGAAGGTAAATTTTACGAATCAAAACAATATCTAATACATTTAGTTACCGACCAGATTGGATCAGGAGACGCCTTTACCGCAGGATTACTTTACAGCCTTAAAAACAATCTATCAGGACAAGAATGTATAGATTGGGCAACGGCATGTGGTGTTATAAAACAAAGCGTAGTAGGAGACTTTGCAATAACCACATCCGAAGAAATAAACCATTTCATCAAATACGGCTCAAGTAATAGAATTAATAGATAAAACATAATTACAAAATGTATAATATTTTAAAAGCACAAAGAGTACTTCCTTTAGTCACACAAATCAGCATTAAAACTGCCGAGATTATACTAAAATCTGCTTCAGATTCAGGAATTAAAATCATTGAATTTGCTGCACGTGCTGATGACGCAAAAGAAGTTTTTGCTCAAATGGTAAATTTTAGAAACACAAATAACCTAGATATAAAATTAGCTGTTGGATCTGTCCTGACCTTAAATGATGCCGAAACGTACCATAAACTTGGTGCAGATTGCATTATATGCCCCCATACAGATTTAGAAATAGGAAATTATTGTTTAAAAAATAATCTTTATTGGATTCCGGGAGCAGCTACATTAAACGAAGTTCTTCATGCTAATAAATTAGGAGCCGAAATAGTTAAACTTTTTCCTGCTGATAAAATAGGAGGTCCTGATTATGTAAAAGCTATAAAAGCACCATTCCCAAATTTAAAACTGATGCCTACTGGCGGAGTAACATTAGAAGAAAGCAATTTAAAATCCTGGTTTAAAGTAGGAGTTGTTTGTGTAGGAATTGGCTCTCACTTGTTCTCCAAAGAAATGCTATCTCAATTAGATTATAATAAATCATTTGAAGCTTTTAAAAATTTAATTGCTATTGTTGATAAAACCAGAAAATAAAGACATGGAAAATAATTGGTGGGAAATAAATCCAGAAACGCGTATTGACACTCCTTTTTTAGCGCTTTATATCGACCGTATTCGATACAATATCGAGCACTTAATTGAATCTGTAAATGGGAATACTCAAAAATTAAGACCACATATAAAAACGCATAAACTTGGAGAAATTCTCGATTTGTTTAAAAAATATCAAATAAACAAAGTAAAATGTGCCACTATTGCCGAGGCCGAATTATGTGCCATTCACAATGTTCCTGATATATTATTAGCCTACCAACCAACAGGATTAAAACAAAAACGCTGGATTACCTTACTACATAAATATCCTCGTCTTAATTTTTCGACTATTGTTGATAATATCGACACAGCAAACGAATTGTCCGAGTTAGGCAAAAGCTACAATTTAAAGCTAAATATCTATCTTGATATAAATGCTGGAATGGATAGAACCGGAGTAAATTTTAAAAGCAATTGGAATGATTTAGCCAGTGCCATAATCCAATTACCAAATATCAATTTCTTAGGATTACATATTTATGATGGCCATTTAAAAGGCACTATCGAGCAACGAACAAAAGAAGTATCAGATTCATTTACCCAGATAACAGATAAACTTTCTACACTTAAAAAAAAACTCAATTACAAACTAAAAATTGTTGCTGGTGGCTCTAATACATTTCCGTTTTATGCCACTCAGGAAAATGTAGAATCTAGCCCTGGTACATTTGTATTTTGGGATATTAATTATCAGACTAATTTACCTGAGCAGAGTTTTAAACCCGCAGCGGTTTTAGTGGGAACAATTATTTCTAAACCCACAGAAAATACTCTATGTATCGATATCGGATATAAATCTGTAGCTTCAGAAAACCCAATAGATAAACGTTTGACAATTTTAAATGACGATAAATTAATTCCAATATCGCATTCCGAAGAACATTTAGTTCTCGAAAACAAAGGAAATAAACAATACAAACTAGGCGATACCATTTATGCAATCCCCTACCATATTTGTCCTACTTGTGCTTTATACGAAACAGTTCAAGTAGTAAACTCTCAGCAAGATATTTACAATCAATGGACTGTTCTTGCCCGTAATAAAAAAATAAGTATTTAAAAATAAAATACAACACTATGTTCATATTTGATGCACATCTAGACCTAAGCATGAATGCTATGGAATGGAATAGAGATTTAAGAAATGATGTATCTACATTGCGTCATTTAGAAAAAGGAATGAATGACAAACCAGATAGAGAAAAAGCTACTGTATCATTCCCCGATTTAAGAAAAGGAAACATCGGGATTGTAGTAGCTACTCAAATAGCGCGATTTGTTAAACCCGATAGTAAAATTCCTGGTTGGAATTCACCACAACAAGCTTGGGCGCAAACACAAGCACAAGTCTCTTGGTACAAATGCATGGAAGAGGAAGGCGAAATGGTTGCAATTACCGACAAGAAATCACTACTAAAACAAATTGAATTATGGAATGATGGCACTCCAAATGACAAAAAACCTATTGGCTATATTTTAAGTCTCGAAGGTGCAGATTCCC
Organism: Flavobacterium sp. AJR; assembly: GCF_002156885.1. Taxonomy (NCBI): domain Bacteria; kingdom Pseudomonadati; phylum Bacteroidota; class Flavobacteriia; order Flavobacteriales; family Flavobacteriaceae; genus Flavobacterium; species Flavobacterium sp. AJR. The sequence continues at coordinate 50,572 of NZ_NCWQ01000005.1, forward strand.
TTATTGATGTTTCATACGTAGAAAAAGCGCACAATTACGGACTAAGAGCTATTGGTCCTGCACATTATGGCCCAGGTCGTTATGCTAACGGAACCGATTCTACAGGAAAAATGGGCGCAAACGGAATCGCATTGCTTAAAGAAATGGAACGTTTAAATATTATTCTGGATGCAACACATTTATGTGACGATGCTTTTTGGCAAGCCCTAGAAAACTATAACGGTCCAGTTTGGGCAAGTCACAATAATTGCCGAAGCTTAGTAAATCATAATAGACAATATAGTGATGATCAAATCAAAGAACTCATTTCCAGAGGAGCAGTTATAGGCGGCGCATTAGATGCATGGATGTTGGTACCAAATTGGGAACGAGGCGTTTCTACTCCATTAGGAATGCAATGTAATCTCGAAACCGTTTTTAAACATATGGACCACATATGCCAATTGGCAGGAAATGCAAATCACATTGGCGTAGGCTCAGATTTAGATGGCGCATTTGGCACAGAACAAACACCATATGATTTAAACACTATAGCCGATTTACAAAAATTAGTCTTCATCTTTAGAAGCCATGGATATTCAGAAGAAGATTTAAAAAATATCTTCCATCAAAACTGGATAAACTTCCTAATAAAAAATTGGGATTAAATAAAAGTCAAATTTGGAACAGCCTGCTTATACGATTGAAGTTTTTCATGATTAGGATCAACCTCAGTTATTACAAAATCTACTTCGGATAAGCTGGCAATTTTCATCTTTAAAACCGTATCCAATTTTTCGGATATTGTAAGAATAGCCGTTTTTTGAGAAGCCTGAATCATTGCTTTTTTTACCTGAACAGTTTCCCAATCAGAGTCTGAAAAACCTCCTTTGATATCTAATGCATTTGTTCCTAAAATTAATAAATCAACCTTAATACTTGATAACTGATGATACACATCTCCGCTCACACACATTTGACTATAAGGCGAAATACTCCCACCAATCATTATAACTTTCACATTAGGTTTATCCAAAAGTTCAACTGCAGATAAAACAGTTACGGTAAAAATAGTAAGATTTAAATCATTAGGAATTAATCGAATAAACTCTCTAATTGTAGTTCCTCCACCAATTAACAAAACCATTCCGTCGTGAAGCAATCCAACAGTTTTTTTTGCAATTATTTGTTTAGATTCACCAGCGTAAGTTTTTGTTACCGAAGAATGATGATATGCTTTTGTCATAGCACCACCTTTCACCTTAATCAGTAAAGACTCTGATTCAAGTTCATTTATATCTCTTCGAATTGTATCCTCAGAAACAAACAATTGATTAGAAAGTGTGTCGAAACTCACTCGGGTATGTAAGTTAATCTCTTTTAAAATATGAGCTTTTCTTTCTTCCTTGGTGTAATTTACCAATTCGTTATCATTCATGCGTTTCCATTTATTATAACAAAAGTAAACAAATAATGCAATAATATTGCTGGAAGAAATAAAAAACTAACACAAAAACAACACAAAAAACATCATTTACAATACATTAAATACAAAAACACACAGTGCAATTTTTTCGCAAAACAACTAATTTAAATCACTATAAACTTTAAATTTGTTTTTAACCAACCAAAAACCCTAACATGAAAAAAATCCTCCTATTTATTTTAACATTGTGCTATTCATTAGGGAATGCCCAAGAAACTTCAAACAACACAACTATAATTCCTGCACCTAATTTTTTTAAGGCAACAGGTGATAGTATCGCTATAAAAGGACAAATAAAAATTGTTTTTAAAAACAATAAATACACCCCAAAAGAACTCAAAACAGCTCAAATTTTTGAATCTGTTATAAACAAAAACTCTTCTAAAAAGAAAGTCGACATTTTGGTTCAATTTACAACCGAATCTGCTTCCGCAAAAGGAGATAAGGAAGCTTACAAAATAAATATTACTCAAAAAGGTATTTTTGTTACGGGTCAAGAGCAAGGGCTATTTTACGCAGTACAAAGTTTACTTCAGCTTTTGCCAAATAACTTAACAGTAAGTTCTCAGATCAAACTACCATGTATTGAAATTATCGATGAGCCTAGATATCCGTATAGAGGATTACATCTCGATGTATGTCGTCACTTTTTTTCGGCAGATGTTATTAAAGATTTCATTGCCCAAATGTCTTATTACAAACTAAATAATTTTCATTGGCATTTAACTGATGATCAAGGCTGGAGAATCGAAATAAAAAAATATCCTAAGCTTACCGAAATCGGATCCAAAAGAGCACAAACACTCGTTGGGAATAAATTCGAACGATTCCCAAGATTTTTTGACAATACTCCCTACGGAGGTTATTACACACAGGAAGAAATCAAAGATGTTGTAAAATTTGCCGAAGAGCATTTTGTAAATATTATTCCCGAAATCGAAATGCCAGGACATGCCTCTGCTGCCGTGGCTGCTTACCCAAACTTAGCCTGTTTCCCATCTACAGACTTAAAAGTAATTGAATCCTGGGGTGTGTTCGAAGATGTATTTTGCGCAGGCAAAGAAGAAACTTTTGTTTTTTTAGAAGATGTTTTAAAAGAAGTGATGGTACTTTTTCCAAGTAACTACATACATATTGGCGGAGACGAATGTCCAAAATCACGATGGGAAAAATGTCCGAATTGTCAAAAGAGAATAAAAGACCTTGGTTTAAAAAATGAACATGAGCTACAAAGTTATTTTATTAAACGCATGGAAAAATTTCTAAACGCAAACGGAAGACAAATTTTTGGATGGGATGAAATTCTAGAAGGCGGTCTTGCTCCTAATGCAGCAGTTATGTCATGGCGCGGAGAATCTGGCGGGATTGCAGCAGCTAGAGACAAACACAAAGTAGTAATGACTCCAGAAGATTATGTCTATTTTGACCATAATCAGGGCTATTCTTTACAAGAACCATTATCTGTTGGTCGATTAACCACAGTTCATGAAGTATACAACTACAACCCAACTCCCGTAGATAGCCTAACCATAGAACAACAAAAATACATTCATGGAGTTCAGGCTAATATTTGGTCGGAATATGTAACTAGTCCTGCAAAACTAAATTATATGCTTTATCCAAGACTTTTTCCATTTGCAGAAATAGCCTGGACAGAAACAAAGAATAAAAATTATTCGAATTTAATGCTAAAAAGATTCCCACATCATATAGAAAAATTAGAATCCGAAAAACGATTATATAAAGTCCCTACCCCATTTGGAATTCAGGACACCACTATTATAGCGTCAAAATTCATTCTAGAAATGCAACCAACCATTAAAAATGGGCAAATTTTCTATACCATCGATGGTTATAATCCAGATGAAACAGCCAATAATTACACAAAACCAGTTACGGTTTATATTCCAAAAGGAGAATTCAGAAACATAAAAGTAGTACAAATAAGCCCAAGTGGAAGAAGAAGTTCCATTACCACAATTTCAGTTAAAAATTCCGAAACCCAACCTGCTTTGGCTATTAAGCCAACCAAAAATGGTTTAAAATATTCCTATACAAATAAACTCGTTCAACAAACACTAGAACTAGATACTATCAAATTTATTAAGTCAGGCATTCATGAAGGAGTAATTGAAATGAAAAGATACAAATCAAAAGAAAACCTATACATGGGGTTAAAATTTGAAGGTTATATCTATATTCCTGAAACTGCACAATATGAGTTCTCGACTATTGTAGACGATGGTGCAAAATTATTTATAGACTACCAGCTTATTGTTGATAACGACGGAAGACATTGGATTAATGAAGCTTTTGGGGCAGCAAAACTCGAAAAAGGATTTCATAAGATAAACATCAGTTATTTTGATGCTGCAGGAAGTTCTACACTACGATGCTTTATCCGACAAGAAGGGAAAGAAAAACAAGAAATAAGTGCTTCGCAATTGTATTATGAATAGGCAAAAACAAAAAAACGCATTCGCCGTGGCGAATGCGTTTTTTATAAAAACTAAATTGCATTTTATTTTTATCCTTTCAAGCTTGCAGATAAATACTCACGGTTCATACGTGCAATATTTTCAAGAGAAATTCCTTTAGGACATTCTACTTCACAAGCTCCAGTGTTAGTACAGTTACCAAAACCTTCGTGATCCATCTGGTGTACCATGTTTAGTACACGATCAACAGCTTCAATCTTACCTTGGGGTAATAAAGCATATTGAGATACTTTTGCAGCAACAAATAACATTGCTGATGAGTTTTTACAAGTTGCAACACAAGCTCCACAACCAATACAAGCAGCAGCATCGAATGATTTATCTGCATCGTGTTTGTTTATCGGAATTGTATTTGCATCAATTGTATTTCCTGAAGTATTTACCGAGATAAAACCTCCAGCATGTTGAATTCTGTCAAAAGAACTTCTGTCAACAACTAAATCTTTAATTACAGGGAAAGCTTTTGCTCTAAATGGCTCGATAAAAATCGTATCACCATCTTTAAACATACGCATGTGTAACTGACAAGTAGTTACTCCTCTGTCTGGTCCGTGTGCTTCACCATTGATGAATAATGAACACATACCGCAGATTCCTTCACGACAATCGTGATCAAATGCTACTGGCTCTTCTCCTTTATTGATTAATTGTTCGTTAAGAACATCAAGCATTTCAAGGAAAGACATATCTGGTTCGATTCCGTCGATTGGGTAATCAACAATTCCCCCTTTATCTTGGGCGTTTTTCTGACGCCATATTTTTAATGTAAGTTTCATAATTTTGTTATGGGTTATAAGTTATGAGTTAAATGTTTCTCAACTCTCAACTTTTATTTATAACTACGCTGTACTAATTTAATATTTTCGTAGACCAGAGGTTCTTTGTGTAATACTGCATCACTTGGTTTTCCTTTGTATTCCCAAGCTGCAACATATGCAAAGTTTTCGTCATCACGAAGTGCTTCTCCTTCTTCTGTTTGGTATTCTTCACGGAAGTGACCTCCACAAGATTCATTACGGTGTAATGCATCTTTTGCGAACAATTCTCCTAACTCTAAGAAATCGGCAACACGTGTCGCTTTCTCTAATTCCTGATTAAATTCGTTAGCGCTTCCAGGAACTTTTACATCTTTATAAAACTCTTCACGTAAAGCAGCAATCTCAACAATAGCCTCAGATAAACCTTTAGCATTACGAGCCATACCTACTTTATCCCACATGATCTTTCCTAATTTCTTATGGAAATAATCTACAGAATGAGTTCCTTTATTATTGATAAATCTATCGATTTGATCTTTTACTTCTTTTTCTGCTGCTACGAATTCTGGTAAATCTGTAGAAATTTCTCCCATTTTAATATCCGGAGCAAGATAATCTCCGATAGTATAAGGTAATACGAAATATCCATCAGCTAAACCTTGCATCAAAGCAGAAGCTCCAAGTCTGTTTGCTCCGTGATCAGAGAAGTTAGACTCTCCAATTGAGAAACATCCAGGAATTGTAGTCATTAAGTTATAATCAACCCAAGTTCCACCCATTGTGTAGTGAACCGCTGGGTAAATCATCATTGGTGTTGTATAAGGGTCCTCATCGACGATTTTGTAATACATTTGGAATAAGTTTCCGTATTTACTCTTCACGATTTCAGCTCCTAATTTAGTCACCAAAGCAGCATCTTTATCATCTAAACCTTTTACAAAAGCTTCTTCAGTTCCGTAACGTTTAATCGCTGCAGCAAAATCTAAGTAAACAGCTTCTCCAGTTTTGTTAACTCCAAAACCAGCATCACATCTTTCTTTTGCAGCACGAGACGCTACGTCACGAGGCACTAAGTTACCAAAAGCAGGATATCTTCTTTCTAAGAAATAATCTCTATCAGCTTCAGATAAATCAGTTGCTTTTTTCTTTCCTTCACGGATTGCTTTAGCATCTTCTTGTTTTGCAGGAACCCAAATACGACCGTCATTACGTAACGATTCAGACATCAAAGTCAATTTAGACTGGTGATCTCCTGAAACAGGAATACAAGTTGGGTGAATTTGTGTGTAACAAGGATTTGCAAAAAACGCTCCTTTTTTATGAATTTTCCAAGCTGCTGTTGCATTACTTCCCATAGCATTTGTTGACAAGAAAAACACGTTTCCGTATCCTCCAGAACCAACTACTACAGCGTGAGCAGAATGTCTTTCTATTTCTCCAGTAACTAAGTTACGAGCAATAATACCTCTCGCTTTTCCGTTCACGATAACAATGTCTAACATTTCGTGACGGTTGTACATTTTTACTTTTCCACGACCAATCTGACGGTTCATTGCAGAATAAGCTCCTAACAATAATTGTTGTCCTGTTTGTCCTTGTGCATAAAAAGTACGAGAAACCAAAGTTCCTCCAAAAGAACGGTTATCTAAAAGACCACCATACTCTCTTGCCAATGGCACTCCTTGAGCCACACATTGGTCAATAATATTAGCCGAAACTTCAGCCAAACGGTGAACGTTTGCTTCACGCGCACGGTAGTCACCCCCTTTTACAGTATCATAAAATAATCTGTAAACCGAGTCACCATCACCTTTATAGTTTTTTGCTGCATTGATACCACCTTGAGCTGCAATAGAGTGCGCACGTCTTGGTGAATCCTGAAAACAAAAAGCTTTTACGTTATATCCCTGCTCAGCCAAAGTAGCCGCAGCTGAACCTCCAGCCAAACCTGTACCAACAATGATAATATCTAAATTACGTTTGTTAGCAGGGTTTACTAAATTAATATGATCTTTATAATCTGTCCATTTGTCCGATATTGGGCCGTGTGGAATTTTTGAATCTAATGCCATTATAATTTATATTAATTATTGAAATGATGAAATAATGCGATTATGACGAAAAGTGCTGGTACTACTACCGCAAATCCATAACCGAATCTACTTAAAGATCTTGAGTACTTATTGTTCATTCCCATAGATTGAAGAGAAGAACTGAATCCGTGCCAAAGGTGGAATCCTAATAACACAAAAGAAATACAATATAACCCAGTACGAATTGGGTCATGAAATTTATGAACTAACTCTCCATAATATCTCGTAGCATCTGGTGCTGTACCTGCAATGTATTTGTAGGCAACTTCAGGAAACCAAAAATCATAAAAATGCAATCCTAAGAATGCTAAAATAACCAATCCAGAAATAATCATATTTCTAGAACTCCAAGAAGCATTAGCCGCTCCATTGTATTTTGCATACGCAATTGGTCTTGCAGCGCTATTTTGTAAAGTCAAAACAAATCCCATTACGAAATGGAAAATTACCCCGATTGCCAAAACTGGTTGCATTACATATTGAATCAGCGGATTGTATCCCATAAAGTGAGAAGCTTCGTTAAAAACATCTTTACTAATAATAGAAATAAAATTTAAAGAAACATGCAGCGCTAAAAACGTGATTAAGAATATTCCCGAAAGAGCCATAGCCACTTTCTTTAAGATGGAAGCATTCAATAGTGCAGATTGTGCCATAAGTGTTTAAGTAGTTTGTTTTAAAAAATTATACAAAAATAACTCAAATAGACATGAACTACAACCATTTCGTTGTTATTTATAATGATTTTAAAGAGTTTTAAATGATTTTATTGCAAATTATTTAAAAACAATAAAATACATTTTCTCTAAAGGTTGTTTTAACAAAATCCTGCTTTTTATATAATTACCAAATTGTTATTTTTTCTAACATTTTAATTTGTTTTCCTCAAAAGTATCCCAAAACCGAATTTTATCCTTTTAAAACAATTGAAGTTTGATCGCTTAATTTTACCTTTATCGCCTCAAAGAAACCAGAATGAAAACAGGAATTGACGCTATTACATTTGATGTAGCCAAAATACATTTACCTATAAAAACATTGGCAACCGCCAGAAATATAGAACCCGAAAAACTAGAAAAAGGCTTGGGTTTAATTAATATGACGCTTCCAGACACTTATCAGGATACTGTAGTTTTTGGAGCAAATACCTTAACCAAATTAATAGAAGACAATAAAATCGATTTAAGCGAAATTGGTCGTATTTATGTTGGAACCGAAAGTGCCATTGATAGTTCTAAACCTATTAGCTCTTTCTTGATTGCTTTGATGGAACAGAAATTTGGAGAAGATACTTTAGCCGAATGCGATGTTGTCGATTTTACATTTGCTTGTATTGGCGGAGTTGACGCTTTGCAAAACTGTATCGATTATGTAAAATTAAATCCGACTAAAAAAGCCATTGTAGTTACTACCGATTTTGCAAAATACGATTTAAATTCAACTGGAGAATATACTCAAGGTGCCGGAGCTCTTGCAATGCTTGTAACTTCAAACCCTAGAATTATTGCTTTCGAAAATAATTGGGCAACAAGCACAAAAGGCGTTTTCGACTTTTTTAAACCATACCGTACTATTTCGAAAGAATCTATAACAGGAAATGTAACCAATGAATCTTGGTTTGACAATCTTGAAGCCGAAATAGAAATCCATAAGGACCAACCTGTTTTCGACGGACAATATTCGAATCAATGTTATATGGATCGTACTCGAAATGCTTATTTTTCGTTTAAGAAATTAAAAAACACTTCAGAGACTGTTTACAATTCCTGGAAAAGTATCATCATGCACTTACCATACTCTTTTCAGGGACGCAGAATGTTATCAGAAATTTATGCTTTAGACAGCGAAACTAAAATTATTTCGGGAGATGAATCCACAACTGAATATCAAAATAAACTAAAAGAAATAAGCAAATCCGAAGCATACAAAACTTTTGTTACTGATAAACTGCAACCTGCTGAATTAGCTTCTTCTTTAATAGGCAACCTTTATACAGGATCAATTTTCATGGGATTATTATCGACTTTGGCTCATTTTTATGATACCAAAAATGAAATTTCAGGAACTCAATTCGGTTTTCTAGCTTACGGAAGTGGATCTAAATCGAAAGTTTTTGAAGGAACAATTCAACCTGAATGGAAATCTGCTCTTACTGAAACCAAACTTTTTGAGACTTTAGAAAAAAGTACCGAAATTGATTTTGAAACCTACGAGAAGCTTCACAAAAAAGAACAAAAACAAAGCATCCGAACTCCCAAAAACGAATGGGTTCTGGATAGAATCGAGAAAGAAAGCCCAAACTTAATTGGGGCGAGATATTATAAATGGGTTGATTAAAATTCCAATTTAATTAAATGCGTAGAACCTTTGTCAAAATTTAAATTTTTGATAAAGGATATATTTATAGACAATCTTGTCATTGCGAGGAACGAAGCAACCGCCCTAACAAAACCAACCAGTGGTAAATACAAAGGGAGATTACTTCGTTCCTCGTAATAACTTTACAACTACTTCATTTTGAAGCATTACCTGTAGATAGTAAACTTATTATGTGTTAATCCAAAACCTAGATTTTCATAAATCAAGACATTTTCTACTCTTCTGCGATTAGTAGTTACCTCAATACTTTTTAGATTATTCTGATCGGCGTAATCCAATATTTTTTGTATTAATTGTCGCCCAATTCCTTTACCTCGATAATCTTTATTGATGAAAAATTCCTGAATTTCACCAACTAATCCGCAATGATGCAAAAGATTTTGTGTGTGAAAACTAATAAAACCTACACCTACATTCTCATTTTCTGCTAGCAAATACAGATTGTTTCGGTTTGAAATATTTTCATTGAATATTTTTGCAAAAACTCCAAAATCTAATATCCCATTTTCAAGCTCGCATATCGATTTGTAAACAAAATTTAGGTCATCTTTTTCAACTTTTCTGATTTTAATTTTTGACTCCATAATCTTTTATTCTTTTTGAGAGTCCCCTTCTAAACCAATACGTTCAAATTTAACCCTGTATTTCTCAACATAATTACGCCACTCTTCTTTGTACTTTTCATTATTATAAACAGAAAAAGCATAATCAACTATTTCTTTACTGAAATGGTTTCCAAAAACAGTATCCAAATATTCTATTCCAGAATCAACTACTTGTTTTAGAATAGATAATTTATCAATTCTATTTTCTTTACAAGCCTTATCAAGCCATAATCCTCTTCCAATTTTCACATATTCTTTGAGCAAACTTTCAGTAACAAACTCAGAAGGAACATCATTAATATCCGGTTGATGTTTTCCGTTCTTGAAAATTAACAAAATCAATTCTTCAGAATAATATGCTGACGGAATTAATCTTAACATTGTTCCCTTTTCAGCCGCTTTAAAACAAAGTTCTTTTGTTATAAATTCATCCGGAATAACTTGAATTGCAAAACCATCTTTACCAACTAATTTATCGCAGAATTCAAAAGTTATTAAGTTCTCATCCATAAATGACAAAGCATGATAACTAATATTTAATGCCAAATTACAAAGTTCCTCGGTTTTAAATTCTTTCGGAACCAATTTAAGATCTCTATAATTTGATAAAACACGACCGCGCCAATATTCATACGTTTTTGCAGGAGGATTATTTTGTTTTAAAATCAATTCTCCAAATTCTAATTCTCGTTTTAATTCTTCGAAAGTTTCTATTAATGGATTATCAAGATGTTTTCGCAATTCTATTGAGATAATATCTTCTCCTGAAACTTCATCGTATTCACATTCGTTTTTAGCATCAAAATCATCTGTTTTATCATTATAATAAAACAAATTATTTTTACGCTCCACAAATGTTGTATAATGATCTTCGACTATAAATACTGGCGCTTCAATAAGTCCTGTGCATTTAAAATTACCATGATTATAAGAAGTCATTACAACTTCCTTTGCCTTAACATTACCTATTATTTCGGTATAAGCACCTCCTAATAACAAACTCTGACAAGTAACATTCCCGTTAATATAAATGTAAGGACCATAATCTCCTTCGGCATTTATAATTGTTCCATTGGTAGAGAAATCTCCGTTTATTAAAATTCCTTCGATTCTTCTTGCATCAATATCTTTTAACGGTAGATTTAATACATTCGTAAGCCATTTTTTCTCTTTATCCTCATAAAGATCTAAATAAAAATTACCTTCAAAATTTACATTTCCGTTTGCTATAAGAAAGAAATCCTGATCTTCCCATTCTTCAAAATAATCGAATCCTTCTCGCTCTATCAAAAATGGATATTGCGATTTGACTTCTTTTATTGTTATTAATTTAAAATCTAACTTATTCATTTTTTACTGCCTTATTTTAAATATATTCTAGCGTATGCATTAATAAATTAACACTATCTATTTCGTGTTTTCTTCTAGTTTCATTTCCATAATTGGCATGAATCTGTCTTTTATTGAAGTTTCGAATTCTCCAACTTTTTCAAATCCGAGTTTCGAATAAAATGCTTCTGCATTTGGCTCAGAATCGAGCATTACTTTTTCAAATTTACCCTCTCTAATCCTACTTAAAAAATCGTCAATTAGATATTTTCCGAATCCTTTTCCAATATATTCTGGTCTTATAAATAAGTTGTCCAGTATTACATTCTGTTTTTCTTCAATAAAATAGGAATAATAACCAATGGTTAAATCTTCGCTTAGTAACTTAAACACATCATTATCTTTAATATACTCTTCGGTAATTGTTAGATTTTTATCCCACTGTAAAATCTGTTCTGCTGAATATCCCCAATATGCTTTTGACTTTTTGGTTATTTCTGTTAAGATTTCGTGGTCGGTTATATTTGCTTTTTCTATTGTCATAATCTATAAATAGTAAACTTATCTTTTATAAAACTAAAACCTTGATTTTCATAAATAAGAGTATTTTCAACTCTCTTACGATTTGAAGTTACCTCAATACTTTTGATTTTACTTTATCATACCTTTCAACCATTCTTCAATCGATTTTGATAAAAAATTTTCATTTGAAGAAAACATTTTTTTTATTGTCAATTCTTCTCCATGAGTACAACCTGAACATATTGTTACTTTTTCATTACTAACTTTATTCTTTTCAATTTGATTTAATTCATTTTCAGTTAACGTAATTAATCTTTTTTGCAAAAGTCTTTCACAAATAACTGTTGCCAAATATTTCTCTGCGGTTTTTATACTGTAAAGCTTTTCTTTTACACGTGAATATTCTTTCTTAACGAGGATTTCTGAAATTTCTTTAACTGGTTTAGACTTTCTTCCAGAATAATAACAAGCAAACCCCACCAAACTATTTTCATCAATTTTTTTAGGTGGTGGTGGCGGAAGCGGAACTACAAACTCTTCTTTCTGTTTTTGTAATACTTCCTTCTCTTTATTTTTATTACAACTAAAAGCAATACAAAGTATTATAAAATATAGAATTCTTTTTTTCATTTTAAATGTGTTTTTTTTTATTACTACTGCCATTCAATTGTTATGAATTTTGAACAATCGTTTCTCATATCATCTTTCCAATCAACTAAAATAGCTGAACCTCCATTTCTAATCTCATCTTTAATGATTTGATATGCCTCACTTGCTCCTTGAGGATCTTGTCCCGCCAAGTCAAAAACAATATTATTTGTCTTTGACAAAGTCGAATATAAACTAAGTAATTTCCTTGGATTTCCTGCAAGCGTATTTACTTTTATTCTTTTAGTAATCCACTTGGTTTCATAAATTTTAGATGCAAAGTTATTTTTTAATTCTGCATTTTTTCTCAAATATTCTGCAACTGAAACAGGGCAAAACAATCTCCTAAACTTTGATTCCTTAAAATGCTTTACAAAAGTTAATGGCTGAAAAACATTTACATTATCATTCTTTGTTTTCCCCGTAAAAACATCAACCAATTCCATTTTTACATCATAATAGTTAGTTCCACCATGAATATAAATTACAACTATTTCGCCCATTCTTAATTCGAATGGAGGTATAAAATATTTATCCGTTCTTATTCCCTTACTCTCAATTATCACTTCTGTTATTTTACAAATTGGCACAACTGTTTTATATCCATGACAATGTACAAAATCATATAATTAATTCAATCATTTATCTTTACAAACACAATTTCCCACAATACTGAGTTCGCGTGAGGGATAGAGGCGGCATCCTTTTATGAAGCGATAGCGGAGTAAAAGATATAGCCGAAAGCCCGACCCGGAGGGACACGCCATTATTAAGAATCTAAGTTGATAAGACATCAGAAAAGCAAGATTGCGCGAGTGTTGTGTAAACAAAAAACCTCAAACAAATAAGAAAATTTTAATAAACCAAACCAATCTAGTATTTCTAAAATTAGTATTTTTGAGTATTCAAAGTATAAAACTAAATTAATATGAAATATCATCAAATAAACAGCTCTCTTTTTATAAAAAATCGCGAAAAATTCATGGCTCAAATGAAGCCTAATAGTGTAGCGGTTTTTAATTCAAATGATATTTACCCAGTTAGCGCCGATAGCACATTACCTTTTGCTCAACATAGAGACATTTTTTACTTAAGTGGTGTAGATCAGGAAGAAAGTGTCTTGTTGCTTTTTCCAGATGCTCCATACGAAAATCAGCGTGAGATTTTGTTTTTGAAAGAAACTAATGACCATATTGCTGTTTGGGAAGGGGAAAAACTTACTAAACAACGCGCATTTGAAGTTTCGGGAATTAAAACCGTTTATTGGTTACAAGATTTCCATAAGATTCTGAACGAAATGATGACTTATGCCGATACTATGTACATTAATACTAATGAGCATTATCGTGCAACTGTTGAAACTGAAACTCGTGAAGCTCGTTTTGTAAAATGGTGGAAAGAAAGATATCCAGCACATCAGGTTGCAAAAAGCAACCCTATATTGCAACGCATTCGTTCGGTAAAAGAAAGTGAAGAAATCGATTTGATTCAGCACGCTTGTAATATTACCGAAAAAGGTTTCCGAAGATTATTGTCTTTTGTAAAACCTAATGTAACGGAATACGAAATCGAAGCAGAGCTTATTCACGAATTTATTCGTAATCGTTCTAAAGGTTTTGCTTATACTCCGATTATTGCTTCTGGAAATAATGCAAATGTTTTACATTATATCGAGAACAATCAACAATGTAAAGCTGGAGATTTAATCTTACTGGATGTTGCTGCCGAATATGCTAATTATTCTAGTGATATGTCGCGTACTATTCCGGTTTCAGGTACTTTTACAGCGCGTCAAAAAGCGGTTTATAATGCTGTTTTACGTGTGAAAAATGAGGCTACAAAAATGCTTACTCCTGGAACACTTTGGAAACAATATCATATAGAGGTTGGAAAAATAATGACTTCGGAATTATTAGATCTAAAATTAATAGACAAAGCCGATGTACAGAATGAAAACCCTGATTGGCCAGCTTATAAAAAATATTTCATGCACGGTACTTCTCACCACATGGGATTGGACACGCATGATTATGGATTGTTACACGAACCTATGAAAGCTAATATGGTTTTTACGGTTGAACCTGGAATTTACATTCCTGCTGAAGGTTTTGGTATTCGATTAGAAGATAATGTTGTAATCCAAGAAACTGGAGAACCATTTAATTTAATGCGCAATATTCCTATCGAAGCTGATGAAATAGAAAGCTTAATGAACGTTTAATTCAGTTCACTAAATTCATAAAATAAACGGCTTTCAGAAATGTTAGCCGTTTTGCTTTTCCTTACACAACAAACCGCTATTTTTGCAACATTAAATCTATCTCATTGAAAAATATTCTTTTTAAAAACACCAATATTTCTTATTCAGACACAGGAAAAGGAACCACAATAGTCCTACTTCATGGCTTTTTGGAAAATAAAACTATGTGGAACCACTATGTTGATGCATTCTCTAAAAATTACCGTGTTATTACTATTGATTTATTGGGTCATGGGAAGACCGAACCTCTAGGTTACGTTCATACCATGGAGGATAATGCTGATGTAGTTAATGAAGTATTATCTCACCTTGAGATTAATAAAGCCGTTTTTATAGGACATTCTATGGGCGGATATGTTGCTTTGGCTTTCGCCGAATTATATACCGAAAAGGTAGAAGGTTTGGTTTTATTAAATTCTACATCTAAGCCCGATAGTGCTGAACGAAAACTAAATCGAAATCGAGCTATTAAAGCCGTTAAACAAAACTATCCCGCATTTATAGGTTTAGCTATTGGAAATTTATTTAGCGAAAACAATAGAGAAAGACTTGCTACGAATATAGAACTCGTAAAAGAAGAAGCCTTAAAAACTCCACTTCAGGGGATAATTGCATCCTTAGAAGGAATGAAAATAAGAAAAGACAAGGAAATTATTTTACATACTAATCTTTTCCCGATGTTATTAATTTTAGGAGAAAAAGACCCTGTTTTAAATTACGAAGAAAGTATTTTACAAATAGAAAATACAAATGTATCTCTCGTTACTTTTCCTGATGGACACATGAGTTCCATAGAGAATGAAACAGAATTAACTGCTGTATTATTAGATTTTTTTAAAGGGATTTAAATCATCTCAGGACTTAAATATCCTTTTTCGATCAGTTCGTTTTTATCTTTTACATGATTTAATTTTCCATCTTTGATTAAAACCAATCTTGTCGAAATACTAATTACATTTCTGTAATTATGATCGGATATTATGATTCCCTTTTTAGACGAATTCATGATAATTAATTGATTTACTTTCTCAATCATCAAAGGAGATAATCCGTTATAGGGTTCGTCGAGTAATACAAACTTTGAAGAGTTCTCTAATACAAGTTTTATTTCGAGATAACGCAATTCGCCTCCTGATAAATGAGCAATCTTTTTGTCGGTTATTACCTGTATCATTTCGTCATTACAAAACGAATCAATCCTTTCTTTTGCAATCGAAAGTCGAATTGCTTTTTTAACAGAAAAAACATTAGGAATAAAATTATCTTGACTCAAATAACTTATTTCATTCATTAATTCTTTGATCTTGATTTTCATAACTCCATCAATTCTAACAAACTTAAAATCCGCCGGTATAACTCCGAAAATAATTTTAAGAAAAGTAGATTTACCTGAGCCATTTCTTCCCAGAAGCCCAATAATATCATTTGTTTCGCATTGCAAATAAACATCGGAAAGAATTATTTTCTCACCAAAAGACTTTTTAACACTATCAATTTCTAAAATATGTCTTTTCAAAATAATCTATTTATTAAATTAAAAACAAAAATTCCTGATATTAGAAAAATCAGAATAAAACACCAAGAATAAAACCAAAGAACACCCTTGGAAAGTCCATTATTGAAATAAAATAAGTACTCATTTTTAGAATTAATTTCTTTTACCGCTAAACTTATGGCAAAACCAAAACTCACAACCGAATAATTAAAGAGAAGCAATCCTCCAAAAAGTAAAGGCAAGATACTAACAGCCAGATTAATCGCTATTGTACTTTTAAAAAACTCAAAAGCATTCCCTAACTTCTTAATTATTCTCATAATATTTTCTCTTCAAAAGGAATTGCAATATCCAATATTTCGTTGAGCAACAATACAATTTGTTCTAAATAATTATGCATTATTTCATTGTTAATAATCATATTAACATCCTTTTCTTCTTTAAATCCAAAAGGCAAAAACCCTGATTTTAAATTCTTAAAAGAAATAATTCCAGCTTCAATAGGCAATCCTTTGGCATTATTCTCATACATAAAAGCATATGCTAAAACCTGAATAATTTTGTCGTTTTTTATATCAGCCGTAAGTCCGTCCCAATTCTTAAGAACAACATTTGCTTTTTCGACCTTGCCAGTTTTATAATCTATAATTCTAAGTATTCCGTTACGTTGTTCAATTCTATCAACATTTCCTTTTATCAAAACAGGGAAAGGTAAACTTGGATGCGTTAATGTTCTTTCAAAAGTTTCTTCGATTGCCAAAATCTTAATCGCATCACCATCTTTAATACTATCAAGCTCAACTTTTAAGAAATTAGAAACATTACGCTTAGCAACTTCAAAAGCCAAAAGGTTACGTCCTTTTTTAATCTCTCCCTCTTTGTAAACTACCTTAAACTGTTTCAATACTTCAGCATCTAATAACTTGAAACAATTAGCAATATCACTTTCTGAAATAAACTTTCCAATAAAAGGCTCGTAAAGCGCTTTCAACGTTTCGTGAATAATAGTCCCTAAAGTATTTAAAGCAATATTCTCTTCAACCTCTTCGACTTCACGAATTCGCAATATCTTTTGAAAATAAAATTGAATTGGGTTTCGAATATAACTCGTTAATGCCGATGGTGAGAATCCTGTA
The DNA here is from genome assembly GCF_002156885.1 of Flavobacterium sp. AJR. Taxonomy (NCBI): domain Bacteria; kingdom Pseudomonadati; phylum Bacteroidota; class Flavobacteriia; order Flavobacteriales; family Flavobacteriaceae; genus Flavobacterium; species Flavobacterium sp. AJR. The sequence goes on from NZ_NCWQ01000005.1 coordinate 67,760, forward strand.
GTAGCTATTTCCTTCAATCGTGTCATTACAGCTTCAGATTTCGGAATAACCATTGGCTGATAAGCCGTTTCTGGTAAAACTGCATTATAAATTTCCTGAGTCAAATTATGTTTAGGCTTTTTTTCGACTTCTAGTTGTGTTATAAAACGACTTCTTTCTCCCGCATCTAGTCCTTCACTTTCGGTATTATATAGTAAATAAATATTCTTGGCACGTTGCAACAAATGATAAAAGTGAAATGTATAGATTGCATCTTTTTCTTTAAAGGTTGGTAAGCCTAATTCGCGTTTTACATCATAAGGAATAAACGAATTCATAGATTTTCCTGCTGGAAATTTTCCTTCATTCATAGAAGTGACTATAACGGTATCAAAATCTAGTACACGACTCTCTAAAACTCCCATTATCTGTAAACCATTTAAAGGCTCTCCTTCAAATGAAACTTCAGCAACATCAATAACCTGCTTATAAATAGCATACAGCGTTTCTATCTTATCGATATGTCCATGTTGAGAGTAATAGTTAATTAATTTATTGATTACTTTAAAAATGGCAAAAACAAATGTTTTAGCTATTTTATCTTCTTCATTATCATTACTTAAATTCTCTTTTATTACAAGTAAGAGAGTAGAAATATTATTTAAAACAGCTACAGAACCTGAATCCCATTTCTGAAAAAGTAATAAAAATAAATCCGAAGGATTCTCATTAAGTTCAATGATTTTAGAATGGGTTATAAAAGTATAATTATTCTGATTTATCTTTTTTACCAACTCTTTTACATTTGCAAAAGGTTCTACTAATGGATGAGTCAATATATCTAAAACATCTTTGTAATAAAAAACATAAGATGCTCCATTTCTAGACAATGCATTAGTATGCATTTTAAATAACTTAGCAATTAAAATTTGTGTTGGGTTATTTTTACTAGAATACCCCATTGTAATATTTAAAGCTCCAACTGTAGATGGCAAAGCATACAAAAGCGGAATCAATAAATTTTCATCCCCTAATACTACAGCTACTTTATCTAGCGAAGAACCTGGATTATTTGTAATTATTTCTTCAATTATACTACCTGTTATTTTAGCTTGCCCAATTGTTTTTGGTGTTCCAATAACTTGTATATTTTTAGATTGAGAAAAATCATCAAATATCCACTCAAAATCATTTGCTTTATAATGTTTCCAGTCTTGTTTAAAACGTCGCACAAACAATCCTGCATCATGATATGGATCATTCAAGAATACTCTGTCAATATCCCAATATATCTTAGCCTGATCCGAAGCAATTAAATGTTGAATAATTTTTTCTTCCGAAGCATTTAAAGCATTAAATCCTGCAAAAACAAAATGTTTCCCCGGAACTGAATTTGTAAAGTGATTTATATTATTAACAGCCTCTCTATAAATCAATCCTTGATATCCGATTTGTTTATTCAACAAATGAGTATACAGCGATTCATAATAATTAGGTAACAGTTTCCAGAAATCTATATAATTCTCTAATAATTGTGTTTTGTTTTCAACCTCAATTCCCCACTTTTTGATATCCTCAATGTCTTTAAGATAAGAAAGAACATGAGAAGGGTCTAGTAGATACCTGTCAATCTCGTTAAAATCTTGTAATAGTGTTTTTGCCCAGTTCGCAAACAGTTCAAAAGACTGCTGATTCTGTTTCTCAGTAACAGATAGGTAAACTTCATAAAACTCAAACAACAATTCAATAGAATCAATAGAGCGCACAGAAGCTATATCTTGGATAAAGTCTTCTATACTAATTATTTTTGGGCTAATAACTGTACTAGTAATTTGTTTTTTTAAAGCTTCAATAAGAAAAATTTTAGCTCTTTTATTCGGCAACACAATTGTAGTTTCGGCTAATTTACCCGAATAGTTTTCAATAATAACCTTTGCAATCTTATCTAAAAAGTAAGTCTCTGTCATTGTATAAAAATAAAAAAAGCCATTCAATTAAGAATGGCTTTTTAAAATTATTTAGAAAAGTAAATTACAATTTACCTTCATATTTAGAACCTACGTGTCTAATTTCAGTTCTTCTGTTTTCAGCTCTTCCTTTAGCAGTTTTGTTACTTGCTACTGGTTGAGATGAACCGAATCCTTTAGCAGTTAAGTTTGCTGGATTAACACCTCTAGCGATTAATGCGTTCATTACAGCATCAGCTCTTTCTTGAGATAATTTATCGTTAATTTTTGCAGAACCTGTACTATCTGTGTGTCCTTCAATGCTGAATTTAGCATTTGGATAATCTTTAAGGATTTCTTTGATAGCATCTAATCTAACTGGAGTTTGAGCATCACCTTTTTTGAAAGTAGCTTTTCCAGTATCAAAGAATACCGCTCTAGCTTGAACTTTAAGATCATCTAATACAGCAGTAGTTACTTCTGGACAACCTCTGTTACTAGCTGGACCAGCTACAGTAGGACAATCATCATCTTTGTCAAGTACACCATCTTTATCAGCGTCTGGCCAAGGACATCCACCGTTTTCTTTAGGACCTGCTACAGTAGGACATTTGTCATCTTTATCAGCAATACCATCACCATCAGCATCTGGACAACCTTTTAAAGCAGCTAAACCAAATACGTCTGGACAAGCGTCATCTTTATCAGCAACACCGTCTCCGTCTCTATCAGGACAACCGTTTAAAGCAGCTAAACCAAATTCAGTAGGACAAGCATCACTTGCGTCAACGATTCCGTCTCCGTCAGTATCAGGACATCCGTTGAATTGTTTTAAACCAGCAACATCTGGACAAGCATCATCTTTATCGTAGATTCCGTCTCCGTCAGTATCTTTACCTCCGAATTTGAAAACGATACCAGCAGTGTGTTGGAAAACAGATCTGTCAGTAGCTTTAGTTTCGTTAGGAGAAACAGCCCATTTGTATTTTGTAGCAAGCTCAAGACCAATAGATTCAGTAAACCAAAAAGTTACTCCAGCACCTGGATTAACTGTACCAAAACTACTATCTCCGAAGAAAGTATAACCTCCACCTACAGTTAACGAAGGATCGATTACTTTAGATTTGATTAATTCTTGGAAGCTATATCTAATAGTAGCATCAATTCCATAATACATCAAATCACCAGGATTAGTTACAACATTTCCTCTTGAATCATGACCTGGAGCTGTTGGAGCAAAAGTAACTAATTTATCAATTTTGTTCACAGAACCTTGCAATCCTACAGAAAAATTACTACCAACGTATCTAGATACACTAATATAAGATACAGAAGGAAGAATATTCCAGTTGTCTTTCACTGCGAATGGCTGAGAAAAGTGTTGATCAAAGAAACCGCTCCCTGCACCAGAACTGGTTCTAGTGTCAACGGCATTAACTCCAAAAGAGATCGCCCATGGATTGTTACTGTCTTGTGCGTGAGAAGTTAAACCCATCGCCATCATCACAGCAACTAAAAGTTTGTTAAGATGTTTCATACTTAATTTATTTAATTACAATTTAGTTAATTATAGACAAAAGTAATGCGTAAATTTTTAACTACAAAATGAAATGTTAAAAAAAAGCAATAAGAAGTGTAAAAAGTGGGAATTATACAACTTTTAACATTTTACCTACTTTAACAAAAGCCGCTAAGGCTCTGTCTAAATGGTCTTTAGTATGAGCTGCAGATAACTGTACTCTTATCCTTGCTTTTTCTTTAGGAACTACCGGAAAAAAGAACCCAATTACATAAATCCCTTCCTTTAGAAGCTCATTTGCCATATTTTGCGATAATTTTGCATCATATAACATAACTGGAACGATAGCCGAGTCTCCATCTATTATATCAAAGCCTGCTTTCTTTAAACCTTCTTTAAAATAATTAGTATTCCACTCTAATCTATCTCTTAATACAGTATCTTTTTCTAAAAGCTCAAATACTTTAATCGAAGCTCCAACAATTGCAGGCGCTAATGAGTTTGAAAACAAATATGGTCTTGATCTTTGGCGTAACAATTCTACAATCTCTTTTTTAGCAGTTGTATATCCTCCCATAGCTCCACCTAAAGCTTTACCAAGTGTTCCTGTAATAATATCAACCCTACCCATTACTCCTTTTGCCTCTAGAGTACCTTTTCCTGTTGCACCAATAAATCCAGCAGCATGACACTCATCAACCATAACCATAGCATCATATTTATCTGCTAAGTCACATATTTTATCCAATGGAGCTACAAGTCCATCCATAGAGAACACTCCATCTGTAACAATTAATTTAAAACGGGTTCCTGCAGCATTTGCTTTTATTAGTTGTTGCTCCAAGTCTTCCATATTACTATTTTCATAACGATAACGAGCTGCTTTACACAAACGAACTCCATCTATAATAGAAGCATGATTTAAACTATCTGAAATAATCGCATCGTTCTCTCCTAATAAAGGCTCAAAAACACCACCATTAGCATCAAAAGCTGCTGCGTACAAAATTGTATCTTCTGTTCCGTAAAAATCAGCAATCTTTTTCTCTAATGTTTTATGAATATCTTGCGTACCACATATAAAACGTACAGATGACATTCCGAAACCATGTGTATCCATAGCGTCTTTTGCAGCTTGAACCACTTCTGGATGCGAAGACAATCCTAAATAATTATTGGCACAAAAATTCAAAACCTTCTCTCCTGTAGAAATTGTTATTTCAGCATCTTGAGCAGAAGTTATTATTCGTTCTTTTTTAAAAATTCCGTTTTCTTCAATAGTTTGCAATTCATTCTGCAAATGCTCTTTAATTTTTCCGTACATTTTTATTTATTTAATATGTTAAATTTTAACAAGTTAGCCTGATTCTTTTCTTTAACGTCTGATTAATTTTTTCACAAATTTACTACAACGATATCGGTTCCTATATACACCAATGCTTTTTTTAACACTTTGAAACCCATATTTTCAATAGCATCCTGATATTCTTGTAACTGTTGTATGTATTTAGGATTACTCAAACCTGTTTTATAATCCAAAAGATAAGCTTCTCCTTTTGGAGTAATAACTACCCTATCAGGCTTCAATGTCTTTCCTGCTTTCTGGATTATTGTTTCCTCATTTAAAACCCTATTACCTTCCTCAAAACAAATACTGATTTCTGAATGATTTACAATTTCCTTAATCGTCTTTAAAACTATCTCTTTTTGCTCAAATACAATTAGCCCATCTTCTAATGCTTTTACAATCGCCAAATCAACATCTGATTTATATTTTACAAACGCTAAGATTTCATGAATCACATTTCCATAAGATATAGCTTCCTGCTGATGCGTTCCCCACATTAATGCTTCGCGTTGTGCAATTTTAATATTCTTTGGATTTAAAACTTCCGAAACTAGCGGAATCGTCTTTGTAAACGAAGAATGTTTATCTCCCGAAGATAATTTTACTGAATTTCCAAATTCATACTCCAATTTACTCTCATCATAAACCCCTAGATTAATTAAATGTTTTATAAAAAAAGACGCCATATTACCTGGGAATTCTCCATCTTTTCTAGGCTTTATTTCCTGAGAAATAACATATAATTGCTCCTCAGCACGAGTCAAGGCAACATATAAAACATTTACATTATCAAGTAGTTCTTCTTGTTTTTTTGAATTAAAAACAACAGCGGCATCTTCTCCAAAACCAGCTACCGCACTACTATTATCTATTAACACTTTTGGCAATCCAAAGTCTGACTCCTCCGCATTTAACCATAACTTATCTTTTGGTTTTCGACTATAATCTTCTTCTGCAAAAGGCATAATTACCACTGGAAACTCTAATCCTTTTGATTTATGAATTGTCATTATACGAACAGCATTATTCCCCTCAGGAGACGGAATACTAAATTTCCCCGCATTCTTATCCCAATAACTTAAGAAATCCGAAATACCTGCTTGATTCCTAATATCGCGTTCCAAAACTATATCAAGAAAATATTGCACATAGGCATTATTATATTCCAAACGCACAAATTTAGAAACGATAGTTTCAACGGCTTCATAAAGTGATTTCTTTCGAATATTTTCAAACGAAAGCGAAATATCAAATTTCTCTAACCATTTTTCAAAAGCAGCTTCATTTCTCTCAGCCATTCCTTCGGCTATAAAGTCATGAACAGGCCTTTTAATCTCAATATTCTTAGTTAAGAAATGCAAAAAATTAGCTTTGGCTTCTAAGTCTGCATTGTTATTCAAATACTTTAATAAATGAATAATCAATCGAACTTCGGTTGCATTCTGAATCATCAATGTTTCTGATGATAATAACGGAATATTTTGCTCTGTGAGATAATTTGCTACAGCAATACCCTGATCTCTTTTACGAGTCAAAACAACAATATCTTTATACTCAAACCCTTCACGCAGTACTTTCTGGATTGTATTTAAAGTCGCTAAAACATACAAATCAGTTTTCTCCAGAGCATCATCATCATCAATTTGTTCATTTTTATCAATTACCGGAAGAAACGAAATATTTACATAACCGCCTTTCTTCGCATTTGTCTTTTGATAACTATGATTCTCATATAAATCTTTATAATCTGCATTTTCAAACTCTGAAGAGATTAATTTAAAAAAGCCATTATTGAATTCAATAACCTCACTATAGCTTCTGTAATTAGTATCTAAATGTGTTATTTTCTTATCTGGATTATTAAACGGATTTAAATCCTTACTTAATTCAATAAACTGCTCCGCTTTTCCCCCTCTCCAACGATAAATAGATTGTTTCGGATCTCCCACAATCATCAAAGTTCCTTTTACCCCATAATCATCTTGCCCAGAAAGGGCATTATCAATTAGCGGAATCAAATTCTGCCATTGCATTTCGGAAGTATCCTGAAACTCATCAATAAAAAAATGACGGTATTTTTCTCCTAAACGTTCATAAATAAAAGGCGCAGGTTGATTTTGGATTTCGCGATGAATAATTGCATTGAACTCAGAAATAGACAAAACATTTTGTTCGTTCTGAATCTTTTCTAACTCATTGCTTACTGTATTCAGCAATGACAATGGCGTAATATTTTTAAGAAACGCTTTGTAGAAATCCCTCTTTTCGAAATTTTTATAGATCTTATCCAGAATTTGAAGTAATTCTGGAATAATATTTTCTATTACGGCTTTGTCTTTGGCCGTTTTATTAATTGCAATATCATCAAACTCATGAAATGTTTTATTCTTGGGATTAAACTTCCCATCTCGAATGCTCTCCAGATGATTTGGAAATGTTCCTCTTGAAAAAGATTTTAAATCGATTCCGTTTTTCTCAATTAACAAAAGAGCTTCAGTTGCAAAAACAGCATTTTCTTCCTCAAGATTTTTACACAAATCCTTTAGCTTATTTTTTATCTCAACAAACTCCCCAATTGATTTATCATGAAAATGAGTAATCTCATTTCGATTATTTTCATTTAAGATTAACCTTCCTGTTTCAAGAATTTCACGAGAAACATCCCAACTTTTATCATCGTCGGTTTTCTCCATCGTAAAATCAATCAGCAACTTGGTCAAAGTTTCATCTTGTCCCGCTTGTGCAATAATTGCATCGACTGCCTCTATGAGTAAATTTTCTGTATCCAGAGTTACCTCAAAAGTCATAGGTAAATTTAAATCATGCGCAAAAGCACGAATCACTTTGTGGGTAAATTTATCGATTGTAGAAATATCAAAAGCAGCATAATTATGAATAATATGCTTAATGATATTTTGTGATTTTGTTTTTAATTCAATGATTGAAAGGCCAGTTTCCCTCGCCAAATCCTCCATTAAATCTATCGCTTTCGCGGAAGGCTCTTCTTTGGCAAACTCAGATAAGCTACCTACAATTCGGCTTTTCATCTCATGAACTGCCTTATTTGTAAAAGTTATTGCAAGAATATTGCGATACGCATCATTTTTAGGAGCCGAAAGTATAATTTTAAGATATTCCTTAACTAGGGTATATGTCTTTCCTGAACCTGCGGATGCATCATATATAGAGAAGGAAGGTCTTTGCATTTTTTAATTTTTTCGAACTGTAAAAATAAAACATCCCGAGAACTATTCGGTTGCAAAAAACTAAAATTCTATAAAGTAAAATTAATTAGTGCTTATTAAATGCTTTTTTATTAAAAACAATTAAAATACCAACACCTGTAGAAATTGCCATATCGGCAAAATTAAAAATTGCATTAAAAAATTTAAATTGTTGTCCACCCCATATTGGCAACCAAGTTGGTAGATTTCCTTCCCAAATAGGAAAATACAACATATCTACTACTTTACCATGAAACCACGTTCCATAATGTTCTGGAGCAAATAGTGTTGCTAAGTTGTTATAACTGTCATCGAATATTACACCATAAAAAACAGAGTCTATAATATTTCCTGCAGCTCCAGCCAAAATTAAAGCAATAGCGACAACTAAATATGTTGAGCTTTGTTTTTTAATAGAGTCATATAACCAGTATCCAATACCAAAAACAGCAAAAATCCTAAAAACGGTTAAAATCAATTTCCCGTATTCTCCTGGTATTTTTGTTCCCCAAGCCATTCCTTCATTCTCAATAAAAAGAATCTTAAACCACTTAAAAACCTCCACTTCTTCGCTTAAAACGAAGTTGGTTTTTATATAAATTTTAGAAAGCTGATCAATAAGTAAAATAATGAAAATAAGTAAATACGCTTTTCGTAGTGACATTTTATAATTTTTTATTGGCGCAAAAGTAACAATTAAATCAAAAAAAACGCCCCCTTAGGAGCGTTAATTATTTCGTAACAAAATGTTTCATTATTATTTTCCATTATTTCTAACTGGCTTAGATCCTTCAGAAAAAAAACTTGAGATTGAATTGAACAATCCTTTAGCTTCTTTTTTCCCATCTCTAGTCTTAACAATATTACCCTGTGCCTTTTTTGCTTTGGCAACATTCAACTTAACCCTTATTTTATCAAATTCCCTTATTCTACTATCAACATCCGACTTCACATCTTTAAACTTCAACACTTTAGCCATAACGTTTTATCTTAAATTAATACTTACTTAATCCTCCATTCCTTTCTTACAATAATACGCAAAAATTTTATATTTTTTAAATAAATTAACGAGATAACACATGATAAAGCTATGAATTTTTAATTAAATTAGCTTAATCAATTATTTTTTAACAACTCCCCAAATCTCCACACAATGAATGAAATCACTTCCATGCTAAATGAGTTTTTAATTCAGACTAAATCAACATCGGCACTTATATCGGGTACAAAAGGAAAATTGATTACCTCTTTACACTTAGAATATAGTGACAGTGTTGCCGCAATGAGCGACGCAATCCTATCTATGAGCGACAAATTCCTTAATGACTTAGACAAAGGACTACTTAAACAATTATACCTTAAAACCACCAATGGAGTCGCTGTAATGAACAAAATAAACAATTCTCATAGCATCATCGTTTTCTCTAATGATGGTAGCAATCTCGGATTATTTCTGCGCAATATCGATGAACTAGCCACTCAGCTTAACAAAAACAGTCTTTTAAAATAATTAATAACCAATAAATCCCCAAAAATTATGAGCAACGACTTTTTAAATGTTTTTCTAACCGAAATGAAAACAAATGTGAATGGTTTTATAGCTGTAGCTGTAACCGAGATTGAAACAGGACTTAGTTATGGTAATTTAAGCATCGATTCGGCATTTGATCCCGAATTAGCTTCTGCATATAACCTTGAAGTAGTTAAAGCTAAATTAAGCGCTGTAAAGGCCTTAAATTTAAAACAAGATATCGAGGATATCTTAATTACGCTTACCAATCAAATTCACATTATTGATATTTCACCAAATAATAAATTCATGGTTTATCTAGTCGCAGACTCTACAAAAGCCAACTTAGGAATGACAAGAGCTGTTTTAAGAAAATACAAAACTGATTTGGAAAAAAATCTAGCGTAACAGCATTACTTTCTTAATTAAAACTGTCTTGCACAAAGACAGTTTTAATTTAACTACTTCCTTTTTTACACTTAAATTACTTTTCTTCATTTTGACGCAAAAAAAACGCCCCTTAAATAGGAGCGCTTTATTATTTATTTAAAAAACTATCGTTGCAAGTTTTTTGCTTCAATACTCATTGTAGCATGAGGAACAATCTTTAATCTTTCTTTTCCGATTAACTTTCCTGTTACTTTGCACACTCCGTATGTTTTATTTTCTACACGAAATAACGCATTCTTTAAATCTCGAATAAACTTTTCTTGTCTGATAGCTAACTGTGAGTTTGCTTCTTTGGACATAGTTTCGCTTCCTTCTTCAAATGCTTTAAATGTTGGAGACGTATCATCTGTACCGTTATTTAAGTCATTCATGTAAGCACTTTTAATCAAGTCTAAATCTGCTTGCGCTTTTTGTATTTTACCCAAAATGATCTCTTTAAATTCAGCTAAATCAGCGTCAGAGTATCTTGTAATTTCATCTACCATTTTTATATTATTTTGAAATTAATATCATTGTTTTTATATCATCAAATTCAATTTCTATGCCGCTTTCTAATTCGTCTAAGAAAACCAAACTATCTGTTAATGTTTCAGACTTAATATAGTCTTCATTTTTAAGAATTGCAGTTTCTAATATACCGCTTCTCTTTATCTGTACCTTTATCTTATCAGTTACTTCAAATCCAGAATCTTTACGGATGTTTTGAATTCTATTAACCAATTCTCTTGCGATACCCTCATTTTTCAGCTCTTCCGTGATCGTAATATCAAGCGCAACTGTTATTCCGTTTGAATTTGCAACCAACCAACCTTCGATATCTTGTGATGTAATTTCGACATCTTCTAATGATAAAGTTACATTATTTCCTGCAATAACAATATCTAACGAACCTTCCTTGTCTAACTGACTGATTTGCTGCGCCGTAAAAGACCGTATCTCTTTGGAAATCAAGCCCATATCTTTACCAAATCGAGGTCCTAATGCTTTAAAATTAGGCTTAATTTGTTTCACCAAAATACCCGAAGCATCATCTAAAAGAACGATTTCTTTCACGTTAACTTCTGCTTTTACAAGCTCTGAAACTGCCTCAATTTCACTACGTTGATTATCGTCAAGTACTGGAATCATTACCTTTTGCAACGGTTGGCGTACCTTAATCATTTCCTTCTTACGAAGTGATAAAACAAGTGATGAGATAGTCTGCGCTTTCTGCATTTTGCTTTCTAACGTTTTATTAACAAAGTTTTCAACGTATTTTGGAAACTCTGCCAAATGTACACTGTCATAATTTTCTGACCGTGTTGAAGTTGTTAAGTCTCTGTAAAGCTTATCCATAAAAAATGGAGCAATTGGAGCACTTAGTTTACTTATAGTTAACAAACAAGTATAAAGTGTTTGATAGGCTGCTATTTTATCATGCGCGTACTCTCCTTTCCAAAAACGACGACGACATAAACGAACATACCAATTGCTTAAATTCTCTTGTACAAAATCTGAAATTGCACGAGCAGCTCTTGTTGGCTCATAATCGGCATAAAAGCCATCAACTTCTTTGATAAGTGTATTTAATTCAGAAATAATCCACTGATCAATTTCTGGTCTTTCGTTTATCGGAATTTCTGCTTCAGCATATTTAAATCCATCGATGTTTGCATACAACGAAAAGAATGAATAGGTGTTATATAATGTTCCGAAGAATTTACGACGAACCTCAGCAATTCCCTCAAGGTCAAATTTTAAATTATCCCAAGGATTTGCATTCATAATCATATACCAACGTGTGGCATCGGGACCGTATTCTGCAATGGTTTTAAAAGGGTCAATTGTATTTCCTTTACTCTTAGACATTTTTATTCCATTTTTGTCTAAAACCAAACCATTTGAAACCACATTTTTATAAGCTACTTTATCAAAAACCAAAGTTCCGATTGCGTGAAGCGTATAAAACCATCCACGAGTCTGATCGACACCTTCAGCAATAAAATCAGCTGGAAAATCTTTATTCTCGTCAATTTTGTCTTTATTCTCAAAAGGATAATGCCATTGTGCGTAAGGCATTGCCCCTGAATCAAACCAAACATCAATTAAATCGCTTTCGCGTTTCATTGGCTGGCCTGAAGCCGAAACTAAAGTTATTTGATCGACTACATTTTTATGCAAATCGATTAAATCATAATTAGATTCAGACATATTTCCGATTTCAAATCCTTTAAACGGATTTTCTTTTTGAAAACCTGCTTCGATAGATTTCTCAATCGCATTGTACAATTCTTCAACAGAACCAATAAGAATTTCTTCTTTTTTATCTTCAGTTCTCCAAATTGGCAACGGAATACCCCAATATCTAGAACGAGATAAGTTCCAGTCGTTGGCATTTTTCAGCCAGTTTCCAAAACGTCCTTCACCAGTAGACTTAGGCTTCCAATTGATAGTTTCGTTCAGGTCGAACATTCTATCTTTTACATCGGTTACTTTAATGAACCAAGAATCTAGTGGATAATATAATAACGGCTCATCAGTTCTCCAACTGTGTGGATAACTATGTACGTATTTTTCAACCTTAAAGGCTTTATTTTCTTCTTTTAATTGAATAGCAATTTCAACATCAGCAGAACGCTCAGGAGCTTGACCCGCGTCGTAGTATTCATTCTTAACGTACATTCCTCTAAATTTCTCAGGAACTGTATCTATATCAATAAATTTACCTTGTAAATCAACAAGCGGAACTAAAATCTGATGTTTAGTTTCAAAAGATGAATTTGCAAAATAATCTTCATCATCTTTTATTACTCTATTGTCTTTATTTGGATTATTCGAAGCAATTAAATTATGAAATGAATTAACCAACATTGGTGGAACCACTGGTGAAGCTTCTTTTGCGACTTTAGCATCATCAGCACCAAAAGTTGGAGCTGTGTGTACAATTCCTGTTCCATCTTCCGTTGTTACAAAATCCCCTAAAATAACTCTGTAGGCATTTTCCGGATTTTCATATGGTTGCGCCCAATTTAATAATTGCTCATAGCGAATACCAACTAAATCTGAACCTTTAAAATTCAAATCATGAATTCTATAAGGAATTTTTTTGTCGTCTGATTTATAACTTCCAATATCAAAACCATTTGATTCAAAATATTTTCCTGCAAATTGTTTTCCAACTAAATTCTTAGCCAAAACAACATTTATTGGGTCAAAAGTATATTGATTGAATGTTTGCACTAAAACGTAATCGATTTTTGGCCCAACTGTCAAAGCAGTGTTTGATGGCAATGTCCAAGGCGTAGTCGTCCAGGCCAAAATATGAATATCTCCAAAACCTTGTAAAAAGCTTGGCAATGTTTCCGGCAAAGTTTTAAATTGTGCTACAATCGTAGTATCTGTAACATCTCTGTAAGCTCCAGGCTGATTTACTTCGTGAGAAGATAATCCTGTTCCTGCTTTTGGAGAATAAGGCTGAATAGTATATCCTTTGTACAACAAACCTTTATCGTAGATTTGTTTCAAAAGCCACCAAACAGACTCCATATATTTTGGTTTATAAGTTACATATGGATCTTCCATATCTACCCAATATCCCATTTTTTCGGTTAAGTCATTCCATACATCGGTATAACGCATTACGGTTTTTTTACACGCTTCGTTATATTCTTCGATAGAAATTGTTTTACCAATATCTTCTTTTGTAATTCCTAGTTCTTTTTCGGTACCTAACTCTACAGGCAATCCGTGAGTATCCCAGCCGGCTTTTCTTTTTACCTGAAAGCCTTTTTGAGTTTTATATCTGCAAAAAATATCTTTAATCGCACGTGCCATCACGTGGTGAATTCCTGGTAATCCATTTGCCGAAGGAGGACCTTCAAAAAATACGTAAGGCACTGCACCTTCGCGAGTAGTTACACTCTTTTCAAATATATTTTCTTTCTTCCAAAAGTCAAGTACTTCAGACGCTACAGTAGGCAAGTCAAGTCCTTTGTATTCAGTAAATTTTGTGCTCATTTTATCCTTTTCTTAAATCGAAGTGCGAAAGTAAGGAATTTTGATTTTTTTAGCCACCAATTCACTAATTAAATTTGTTAATACATTTATAATTCCGCATTTATCAAAAAATAGTTATTGATTTAAACAGAAATATTTTCTCAAAAACTGAAAACCCTAAGGATTCAATCTTCAAGAAAATATTTCTTAGTGTCTACAAAAGTGAAAATATAACAGTCTTTTATTAGCAAAAAAGACGGTCGTCATTAATAGTATTAATCTTTATTTAAAACTTCCGAAATAAACTTCTTTCATAAAAATTCTATTACCAAAAACGGCATTTACTTCCACTTTTTCGCGGTTTTCCTGATAGGAAGTATCTCCGTAAAAATCTTCAATTTCATAATTAATCTTATGCGGAATTTTTCCTGAATTTAAAGCAGCTACATGGCGATAATCTTTGAAAAGCTTTCGCTCAAAAAAACTTTTATTTCCATCATCAAATTCTGTTCTTTCCGTTGCAACAATCGAAAAATCCTCTTTATCAATAAAAAGATGATAATCTGTTTTAGGAATGGTTCTATTACTTGTGTTCAATGTTTTTTCGAAATAATTAAAATGATAACACCATTTCCCGTCAACCATTTCGTCTTGCAATAGCTCCAGCTTATTCCATAAATCAAGTCTAAAAGCAGTTAAGAAATTCACAGGGTCCAAATTTGCAGAAAGATTACTATACTTGTAAATTGGCAATTTTGCCCATTTGGCTTCCACTCCACTTTCGCGATCACTGTGACTCCATGCTTCTGGTCCATTTACGATTTCATAATAGGTTTCCGGCATTTTCTTTTTCAAAAGATAATTTGTCGTTGTCGCCCATCTTTCTTCGGTGTGAGGTATATTACTTTCTTCTAAAGTTAACTTAGACACCAAATGTGTTTTCTCTACTTTTTTCAGAATATTGCTTCCACCAAGATTAGCAATAATCTTCGCTAACAAATCTGGATTAGATTGATATGCAATAGAATCAAGCATATTTTCTCGTTGAATTTTACTTTTTTCTAAGGCTGCCGCTCTATTCTCTTTTTCGATATTCCAATCAGCTTCCTGACGGTCGATTTTTTCAAAAAAAGCTAATCTCAACTCTTCTTTTTCTTCGGCAATTTTTAAACCTAATTTTTTAAGCTCTGCAAAACGAGGTGTATGGCTTCTTATTTTTTTATCTGCAAAATAGCCATTATTAACTCTTTCGATAATTGTAGATCCTCTCGAATCTTGTTTATCATTTTCAATTAATAAATTAGCATATTTCAGGGCTTTTTCTTTATTCTCAAGTAAAAAATAAGTTTCAGCCAAATTGTTGGTGACAATAAAACGAATATCTTCATTTGCCGGAGAAAGTGGGTATTTTACCAACAGACTTTCTAAATACTGCAAATGTGGCGTTAGTAATTTCTCGTCTAAACCTTTCTCAAGAGTTACTTTCTCCAACTGAGCTGTAATTTCTGTCTCGAAAGCAAGCATTTGTGCGTATTCTGAATGTCCTTTTGAAGTTACAAACTCAAATTTTTCCTTTACTACACTAGTTGAATATCCAAATTTATAATTTAAAAAA
The DNA here is from genome assembly GCF_002156885.1 of Flavobacterium sp. AJR. Classification (NCBI taxonomy): domain Bacteria; kingdom Pseudomonadati; phylum Bacteroidota; class Flavobacteriia; order Flavobacteriales; family Flavobacteriaceae; genus Flavobacterium; species Flavobacterium sp. AJR. The sequence continues at coordinate 83,326 of NZ_NCWQ01000005.1, forward strand.
TCCTGGATTCTTATTGCCGCTTTGTAGACAACATTATCAAATCCAAGCCCTACATCACTGTAATCTGAGTTCTTTACAGCTGTCTTTACTTTTTTATCCTGTTCTGAGGCTACAACTTTCAAAGCACCCATACTATTTCCCACACTTACCGAATAAGAATCTGAACCTCCAAAATCCTTAGTCAATATAATTTTATCGCCAAGCTTAACATCCAATTTTACATTATTTATATAATTAGAGTGCGCATTATAAGTCCAACGATTTTTTTCCTTATCATACACACTATCTATTTGAGTGTCTGTATATCTGGGCATCGCAAAGGTTAAATAAAGCTTAAGCTTTCCGTTTACAGGATCTTTTATAAATCCATCAATATTAAAAAAATCTTTCTTTAAATTAGATTCTTCTTCCTGCAGCGATTTATCCATTTGATAAAAAGCCGTTTGCGTTAATACATTATCAAGAGCTGGAAATTCAGAATATCTAATTACCGGAATTTTAAATTTCTTTGTTTTTGAGCTTATTTTTTCTTGTGCCTGAATTGATCCAATTACAAGCAAAGCCACTAAGAGTAATACTTTTTTCATAGGCAAAAAAAAAGCCACCAGAAATAAATCCTGATGGCTTTGGGTTTTTATTTTTCTTATTTTTTATTAAAGATCTGAATAGATTTATCCGAAACATAAAAAATATTTTGTGTTGCAGGATCTACTTCATAAACCGGTTTGTTGTTTGTAAAAATAATTTTATCAACCTCAACACCGTCTATTTTACTTACTTTTACAAGAATTTTTTCTCCTGTTTCTGCTTTTGCAAAAATATAAGAGTAATCTCTATTTTGTTTCATTGCATTAAAACGAGAATTAAATTTAGCTGCTACAATACCAAGAGCTACAGATCCGGCTGCATAAGCATTTGCCTGATCCTTATTCGTTTGATCTTCTGCCTTCACAACTGTAGTTCTCATATTTCCGCCAGAATCACGATATGTCATGGTTACTTCTGAACCTTTAAAATCACTTACTCCTGCAGCAACTCCTAAACCGATACTTCCTACAATGGCAGCACTTTTTAGAAGGCGTCTTGTTGACTCTCCTGGTTGTGTATAAGTAAGGTGATATTTGATTGTACCATCCATATTAACTCCCATTACCTCAACTGGTCCTGAGAGCACAACTCCCCAAGGAAATAATTCGATGCTGTTTAAGTCTTTTTCTTTTTTGATATTTACTTTAGCAAAAGGCTCTGGTTTGTCTTTAATACTTGGATCAAATTTATATAACTTCTCATCATTATATACTAAGTACGAGTTTGTAGCTTCATCATAAGTTGGTAAGACCGGGCGGTTTTTATCAAAGTTGATGTTACGTTTCCAAAGTTTAACTCCAGTCTTATAATCAACCATGTTTCCGTAAGTACCTGTAAGATACATTACTTTTTCACCTACTTTACCTAAATAATAAATTGGATCTTCTTTATCATCTGAAATTTCAATAAATTTTTTCCAAAGTTTTTCTCCGTCTTTATTGATCAACATCATTTCGTTCTCAGCAACGTACAAGAAATCCTGATCGATAGGAATTACTCTTTTCAAACCATCTCCACGAGCATCTTTTTTCCAGATTTTCTCACCTGTTTTTAAATCAAAAAAGTTAAAACCACTATAATGAGCTACTAACAATTTTGTTCCCCAATCTTCAAGATAAACAACTCTCTTTGTTTTGATTGATTCTTTCCAGATACTTTTTCCGTTTTCTGTATTCAAAACATTCAAATATTGTTTATTCGAAAAAGTTCCAGTGTTGTTTACTACAACAATATTTTTATCATTTTGCGTCAGGAAGAATTTTGAATAATCTTCTTCACCTTTCCAGTTTAACTTTCCGGTAGCTCTGTTAAAAGAATATAATTTTCCGTACAGTAAATAATAAATTACTGATCCGTGTACTTTAGCAACGTTTGTGTTTACTGATTCTCTAAAAGAGAAGCTAAATAATGATTTTGCTTTATCTACAGTAGTATTCCATTTTAATTCGCCAGTCGTCATATCCAATAATGCAATTGCCATGTCGCCATCTTTTTTCAAGGTAAGCAAATACTCATTTGTCTCAGGAATAAAATCTGATTGTGTTACCCAAAAAGATTCTTTTGAAGAGTTGTAAACCACTTTACCAGTATCAGTATTGATGATAATGTACTTGTTATTGATGTAAGCTTCAACATAAGGACTTCCGGCAACAGTAGTTAAAGCGCTTTTATCATCAAAAAGCTTTGTAAGATCGGTATCACCTATGATAGTCAATGCTGATTTACCTCCAAAATCATCTTTGGTCAAAGTCCATACAACTTTTTTAGTTTCAGGATCTAAACCTTTTATTGTTCCTCCTTCATTAAAAACAACAATTCCTGTAATTCCATTTTGTACCATATCTTGTACGGTATTCTCTGTGTTAACTATTTCGTCATATTTCCTTTGGGAAATAGCCGAAAAGCTGACTAATAAAAGTAAAATAATCGAAAACGTAATTTTCTTCATGTTTGGTTTTTTAAAATTTTATAGTTAAGAATGAATAATGTTCTTGAAATTAATTATAAAAGATTGAAAACTTCAAAATTTTATAAAAATTACAGCGCAAATATATAAAAATAGGATTCGATTTTTAAGAAAATATTTCTTTCAAAACCTCTAGTGATTTCGGCCTTTTAAAGCCATCTAAATGAAAACTATAATAGTCTATTAAGATTTTCAGGAGTAGTTGTCGTTCAATAACATGAAAAACTTTTTGATCATTATCAAACTTCAAATCTATTAGCTTTTTGAACAAATTAGTTTCATGTTCGGTTAGGGCACTTAACCCATGAAAAAGAGTAAAAACACCTTCATTCATTTCGAAAAACGGCAGATCGGCATCAGAAACATCGGGATAGAAACCTAGGTACTTAGTAGTTTCCAACATCAAAATAAGATGGAAATTGGTAATTTCATCATGTTGATCCAACCAAAACAAAGCTGTTTCTAAGAAAATAAAAAGTGATTCATTCTTTTCTTCTTCCTGAATTGAGTAATGCAAAATCTCAGATAAGAACATGACAATCGTACTTTTTACAATGTCGGTATGAATAGTCTGAAAAGGAGTTCCAATTTTTATTTCCTTAAAATTTTCTAATGTGCCTTTATTTTTATGTACAGCCTCAATTTCAAGAATAGTTAATGGCTGAAAATAGGCTATTTTCTGACTGGATTTACGAGTTGAAAAAGCATCTCTAACAAAATAAGTTTTCAATCCATGCGAAAGTGTAAAACACTTGGCAATCAAGCTTTTTTCTTGGAATTTTATAGCCGAAATGACAATTGCTTTGGTTTTTACTTGCAAAATAGACTTCTTAGATTATTTAGACTTGCTTAGACTTCTTAGATTTTTAGATTTTTAGAAACTGAGACTGATTACTGAGACTGACACTAAAAACTATCGTATTATCATTACTTTCTTAACTTTGGTTTCTCCTCCGTCTTCAGCCGAAACAACAATCATATACACACCAGAAGCTACTTTGTATTTTCCAAAAGCAGTCGTATCCCATTCGATTGTTCCTCCTTCGGATGTTGTTTCGTACACAAGATTACCTTCGATATCTGTAATTTTAATATTGGCTTTATCTAGTAATCCTGCAATTTTTACTGTTCCCGAAAATTCTGGACGTACAGGATTTGGATATACATATACATTATTTAAATTTTCATTGGCTTCGGTAGCAATTCCTTTAAACGAAACCATTCCTTTATTTGTAGCAATATAAACTTCTCCGGTGACACTATTTATACCAATATCGTTAATCTGATTACTTGGTAATGGCGAATTATTTATCGTAAAGTGATATTTAGTTTCCTGACCATTTGGTGAAACAAAAAAAACACCTGAATCTGTGGTTCCAATCCATTTATTATTTGCCCCATCTACAACAATTGCCGAAATAAATTGCTCGTAAAGTAATTCCTGAGCCAAACCATCATCCATTATGATAATAGGGTTTGTTTTTAATTGATTTTCTGTCTGGAAATTATTTACATTACTCAAAACACGAAGCCCCCTTGTTGTACCTATCCAAAGCTGATTTTTAGCATCTACTGCAACTGCCCTTACATCTGTAATTGGTAAATTCCCATTATCTATACCAACTGCAATTTTTTTGGCTGTATTTGTACTTTCATTAAAACCAATTACGCCATCTGTATTTGTACCAATCCATTTTGTCCCATTCTTATCAATAGCTACATTACTAAAACTTACATCCTCAGGTTTAATAAGAACCATACCAATAGGAAAAGTTTGCCATTGCCCATTAGTTCTCAGCACCTTTAGTCCATTTTTAATTAAACTATTTGTTACCCATAAATTTCCTGACTTATCAAAAGCAGTTCCGTTTATTCTAACATCAATATAATTTGGTCCCGCAAAGGTAAGAGTCTCTAATCCGCTATTTGATTGATTAAATAAAATTGAAGGAGTATCATTATCTATTTTTAATAATCCTGAAAAAAAAGAACTTGCATATACTTGATTTTCATTATTAGGGTTAACTATAATTCTTGATATAGATTTTGCCTGAAACAATTTTTCGTATGGTATGTTTAACCATCCTGCAGTATTAAATTTACTAATTCCATAACTATCCAATGGATATGGATTATAGGCAACATCATAATTCCCATAAACAGCCCAAAGTGAATTTGGCGTAACATTTATAGCAAAAATATTATTTTGTGATGGCCCAGCTGGCATCGTATTTTCAAACATAGAAGTCCCCGAAAGCGTCGAAATAAAAAGTCCGCTTTCATTTGTACCAATATAGATATTGTCGCCAATAGCAGTTGCGCAAGTAAAACTCAATCCTGTGATCGAAACGTCACTATTATTTATCTGGCGTAGTAAAACCATTTGGTTATTATATACATAAACTGCACTTGCTGTAGTTATAAATAAATTATGATTTTTAGCTCTCATATCTTTTGACGGTAGAGGGAGCGACATAAATCCAACAAAAGTATTAGACCCTGAATCGTAGTTATTAATATAACCTGAAGTATTAATTGCAATCAGTTTTGTGTCATTTGTTTCTACACTTGACCAATCGCCCGCAGTAACTAATGACCATTGAATATAATCGACTAAATTAGGATTCGTAATATTAGCTTTCCTTATACCACTATTAGTCGCTGCATAAATAAATCCGTTGTAAATCGTAGTTTGTCTTACATTAATTTGAGCTCCACTGTCTCCAATAAAATAGGTATCTCCAAACTGCAATGTCTTGAGATTAAACTGAACAATTCCAAAATCGCATGAAACATAAACCATCCCATTATATTCCATGAAATGATTAATTTTTTTAAGATTCGCAGGAAGTTGTTTGTTTATGATATCAACCACTTTTACAATACTTCCATCAACTTCATTAATCACTGTCATCAATCCGTTTTCATACCCAATGAGTGTTTTACGAAATGATTCACTATGATATAAAGACGAGATAGATTGCCCAGAAAGGCCATCAACAGTATTTATTGTCTTAACAATATTTGTTGCAGTATTTTTAGAAAACAATGCATTTTCTGTAGCAGCATAAATTGCTGTAGGAGAATCCGAAACATCTTTTATTTGGTTATAAGAGAAATAACCTTGCCATAATAATTTGTTTTGTGCAAAACCAAATTGCATGAGCAATAAGAACAAAACGTAAAGAAACTTTTTTTCCATTATCTATACAATTGGTTCCACAAATATAATACAAACAAAAGTATTTGAATTTCGTTCTGATATAAATAAAAAATGCCTCCGATTCGAAAATTCGAATGGAGGCATTTTAATTGTATTTAAAAAACTATACTACTCCTTGAGCAAGCATAGCATCTGCTACTTTTACAAATCCAGCAATATTAGCTCCTTTTACATAATTTACGTAACCATCTGCACCAACGCCGTATTTCTTACATTGGTTATGAATTCCTACCATTATGTCTTTTAGTCTAAGATCTACTTCTTCACTAGTCCAGTTTAAACGAATTGAGTTTTGCGTCATCTCTAATCCAGATGCAGCAACTCCACCAGCATTTGCAGCCTTTCCTGGAGCAAAAAGAACTTTCTTACCCACAAATTGTTTTATTGCATCAAGTGTACATGGCATATTTGCTGCCTCAGTAACACATAAAACACCATTTGCGATTAATTTCTTAGCATCTTCTTCGTTCAATTCATTTTGAGTAGCACAAGGAATAGCGATATCCACTTTTACTTCCCATGGGCTTTTCCCTTTATGGAATTGAGCATTTGGATATTTCTTAACATACATTTCTGCTCTGTTATTTCCACTTGCTCTCATTTCTACCATATGCTCGATTTTCTCTCCAGAAATACCTTCTTCATCATAAATATATCCATCAGGTCCAGAAATTGTTACCAACTTCCCTCCTAATTCATTTATCTTTAAAGCTACACCCCAAGCAACGTTTCCGAAACCAGAAATCGCAACTCTTTTTCCTTTAATCTCATGTCCGATAGTACGTAACATTTGGTCTGTAAAATATACAACACCGTATCCAGTAGCTTCTGGTCTGATTAATGAACCACCGTAAGCGATTCCTTTACCTGTTAAAACTCCTGTAAACTCATTTTTGATTCTTTTGTATTGACCAAATAAGTATCCAATTTCTCTAGCTCCAACACCAATATCTCCGGCAGGTACATCTAAGTCTGGTCCGATATGACGACATAATTCGGTCATAAACGATTGACAAAAACGCATAATCTCACCATCAGATTTTCCTTCAGGATCAAAATCAGAACCTCCTTTTCCACCTCCCATAGGAAGTGTAGTTAAACTATTTTTGAAAACTTGCTCGAAAGCTAAAAATTTCAAAACTGATAAATTTACTGTATGGTGAAATCTAATTCCACCTTTATATGGTCCGATTGCTGAATTCATCTGAATTCTAAAACCTCTATTTACTATAATTTCTCCTTTATCGTCAACCCACGGCACTCTAAAAATTATAGAACGTTCTGGTTCTGCGATTCTAAGAAGCAAGTTCTTACCGTCATATTTTTTTTGTTCAGCAATGAATGGAATTACTGTTTCAGCAAATTCTCTAACTGCTTGAATAAATTCAGGCTCATTTGGATTTTTTGACTCTACAAGAGCCATAAATTCATTTATTTTTTGTTTCATTTTCTAAAAAAATTATCAAATAAATTAATTTTATTATTTACTCAACCAAACAACAAAAAACACACATAAAAGTATCCTTTTGTTATTTTCCACAAATATACGCCTAATAAAGAAATTGGGCTTGATATTTTATAAATTATGAGTAGAATTGTATTATTAATACATATTTTTTAAAATAGATATTTTTAACGCAATGTCTTGCACGAAAACGTTATAGTTTTAATGTCAAAACAACATACTCCTTAGCATTTTTATTTTTTTTGAAAATTTTATGATTTGTGATGGATATTTATATCTTTGTCGCGAAAAGAAATTTAAACCTAATGCTCAAAAACACAGTAATCTCACTATTAATTTCGTTTATTTTTTCATACAATTCCAAGGCACAATCTAGGCTAGCTCATGAAGTTGGTGTTATTTTTGGCCCCTCTGCTTTCAAGTCAGACTATGGCCAAAGAAATGATAACTCTACAAATACCAAAAACACAGGTTTTGGTATTGGTGTAGTACACTTTTTAAATTTTTCATACAATTCAAGACGTGAAGCGTATTTTAATGAACACTTTAAAGTACGTACTGAAATTTCATACAACCAAACAAGTTTAGACCACTTTGGTGAAACGGTTAATGGCAATCCTAATAAAATAGGAGTTATCCAACTTAAAGCCATGAGCGGAAAAACATCATTGGTTAATCTTGGTACACAACTAGAGTATTCGCCATTTATGAAAATGCATGATTACGAAAATACTATGGGAAGCTTTAGCCCCTATATAAGTGGAGGAATTCAATTTAGCTATTACAACACCAAAGTAAGTTCTAAACTTGGCCCTTTAGGAGATCCAGCAACTACTTTTTATAAATACTTAGTTCCTTCAGACGGGCACCCATACGGGTTTTCTAGCGAAAGCGGAACTGTATTATCATTAACCGCTGGTATCGGAACACGATTTAAATTAGCTCCTATGCACGATTTATTGTTTGAAATGAGAGCTCAATTTTACAACTCAGATTGGATTGACGGATTAAACCCAAATTCGAAAGTATTCACAGAAAATAAATCCAATGATTCTCAGGTTTGGTTTACATTAGGTTATGTATACTACTTAGATTATTAGAAACTTTTACATAAAGTAAAACCCCAACATTTTATAAATGTTGGGGTTTTTTATTTCTATTATTTTCTATTATTCTAAAGCTTGTTTCAAATCAGCCATTAAATCTTCTGCATCTTCAATACCTACGCTTAATCGAACCAAATCATCTGTAATTCCTACTTCTGCTCTCTTATCCGCAGGAATAGAAGCATGAGTCATTAAAGCAGGATGATTTGCCAAAGATTCTACTCCTCCTAAAGATTCTGCCAAAGTAAAAACTTTCAATTTTTCCAAGAAAGTGATCGAATCTTCTTTTTTACCCGAAACAAAAGTAAAGGAAACCATTCCTCCAAAAGCTTTCATTTGTTTCTTAGCAATTTCATGAAACGGATGACTAGGTAAACCTGGATAATAAACTGTTTTTATCTTTGGATGATTACTTAAAAAATCAACCACTTTTTCTCCATTCTCACAATGTCTTTGTACTCTTAGCGAAAGCGTTTTAATCCCTCTTAAAACCAAAAAGCTATCCATTGGCCCTAAAGTTCCTCCAGTAGCAAATTGCTGAAAATGTAATTGCTCACCCAAAGCTTCATCTTTTACAATTAAAGCTCCTGCAATAACATCTGAGTGTCCACCTAAATATTTAGTAGCAGAATGCATTACAATATCAGCTCCTAAATCAAGAGGCTTTTGTAAATATGGTGTCGCAAAAGTATTATCGACTGCAAATAATATTTTCTTCTCTTTAGTGATTTTGGCAATTTCCTGAATGTCCGCCAATTTCATCAACGGGTTTGTAGGTGTTTCTACCCAAACCAATTTTGTATTTTCGTTTATTAAAGACTCAAATTTTGCGATATCATTCATATCTACAAAATGAAATTTTATTCCTGAATCTTTATAAATTCGTGTAAACATACGGTATGTTCCTCCGTATAAATCATCCATAGCAATGATTTCATCACCAGCTTTAAATGAGCGTAAAACACAATCAGTAGCAGCTAATCCAGATGAGAAAGCTAATCCACGTGTTCCGTTTTCAATACTAGCCAAGGCATTTTCCAAAGCACTTCTTGTAGGGTTTGATGCTCTACTATATTCGTAATCTCCAAGAGGTTGTCCTGGGCTTGTTTGGATAAACGTAGATGTTTGATATACTGGAGGCATTACTGCTCCTGTACTTGGGTCATGATGCTGACCACCATGTATAACTTTTGTATTGAATTTCATATGTAGATAATATTTATTTTTTTAGTGCAATATGGCACTGTTTTTACTTAATTATAATTTTATGCTTGAAATCTTATCAATTTCATACCTTTATATTTTTGAGACTCCAAAATACTCTACAAATTTACCCATTAATTTATTTTAATCAAGTTACAAGTTAATACCTTTGTATTTAATTAACATTTTTCAAGATGAGACAATATACCTTTTTATTCGTAAGCCTTTTGTTTTTAACAAGTTGCACCAAAGAACTTTCTTTTAAAGAACAAACATTCGAAAAGAAATCAGCTTTACCTTGCAAAACCAATTGTCCTCAGATTAGTTTAAAAGTTCCGATTGCTCAAAATGTTCCAATCGTAGCAGATAGCATCAATAAGAAAGTATTTTCTGTCTTAAAAGAAATCGTTTATTTTGGAGAAAAACCATTCCAATCTACCGACTATAATGACTTAACTGCATCCTTTATTAGCTCTTACGAAGAAATGCAGAAAAAATTTCCCGAAGATAAATTTGGTTGGGAGGCCAAAATTGAGGGTAATGTAGAATATCAATCTGATAGCATTCTAAACATAAAATTTAACCATTATACCTTTACTGGTGGCGCACATGGTTACCAAGGATATCGTTCTTTATTATTTAATCCTAAAACAGGAAAAACAATTACAAACAATCAATTATTTAAAAGCGAAAAAGATTTTAAGGCTTTCGCCGAAAAAGAATTCAGAAACAAATATAAAATTCCTGCCAACGGAAGCATCAATGCAACAGGATTAATGTTTGAAAACGAAAAGTTCAATCTACCTTTAAATATTTTTTATACTAAAGAAGGATTACTACTTTATTACAATTCGTATGAAGCAGCTTCGTATGCAGATGGTCCAAAAGAATTATTATTACCTTATGATAAAGTAAATGACTATTTAATTTTTAAATAATCATTAATTTCAATATCAAAAATTAGATTTTTTTTGAGTTAGACGCACTACGGTGCGTCTCTACGAAAAACCTTTGCGAGACACATTATTGATTCCCATTCATGAAAAATTTTCATTAGATGCAGTCTGGAAAAACCTTTGAACCTTTGCTTCTCAGAACCTTAGCACCTAATTCACCTTCTTCACTAAACATCATATTTCATCTTTCTCAAGATTCGTAAAGCTTCTTTAAAAGATAAATACACTTGAGTAAAAGGCTTTAAAAGTAATTTTGCATCAATTAATTTTTGTTTTGCATCTTCAAAACCGTTAAGATAACAAATCATAAAAGTCGAAGGTAAATTCTCCAGATCAATCATTTCACGATTAGACAAGGCGACTCCTTTTTGTAGTTTGCCAAGCAATGCAATATTGGAGTTGTATATATGATAAAGCATTTTTCGATTAAACTCTGGCGGCTGAAAAAGTATTTCTCTATCTATTTTATAGTAACCATTATCAAAAAAATGAATTGTTTGTTGTTCCAGCGGATAATAACTTGTTTTATCATTTAAGCCCAACGGAACGTATTCGAGAATAGTAAAACTATCTTCATCAAAAGTAATTGTGACCACATCTTGTGCCGAATAAAACAACTTAATTTGCTCATTTATCAGCTCGATATCAACACGGGACAAAAACGTTTTATCACGAGATTTATTAGGAACTCCAGCCCAACAAATAACAAATAATTCTTTAAAAACTTTATACTTAGGCGACATATCTTTATGTCGAAAATTCATAAAGTCGATTACACCATCCAGCGTATACTCTATACTATTACGGGAACTATTCTCTATCCCAATTACGGTTTCAGTATTTTGATAATTTTTCTCCACTTCCCTTTCTTCAACAGGAACCGAATTACTTCCTCGTCTAATAAAAACACTATTAGCAACAATGGTATGAATTCCTTTTTTAAAATAAGAGATCTTACTTTTAGGCTTAATTGTAACCAATCCTATTACTTTATCTTTTGGAAGATTAGGAAAAGGTACATTTTCGTATTGAATTTTTGGAGGATTTTCAAGAAAAGCATTTACCAGATTCTGAATCCGACTATCGTCAAAAAAGTCATCTCCTACAATCTCATTATCCTGGTCCTCAACACCTACAACTATATAAGAATTATTAGTAGGGTTCGAGTTTGACAAAGCACAGATATGCTTTAAAAACTTTGCTTTCCCTTCGCGAGAATGCAAGTTCAATTGCCTTTTTTTGTCATAAAAACTACTCTCATCATTATGAGCGAGTAGGTTTTTTATTAAAAGGCGTTTATTAATCATTATTTAGACTTCTTAGATTATTAGACTAGCTTAGACTTCTTAGACTGTTGGATTATTTGATTACTGGATTGTTCGATTGTCTTATCGTAAGGCAACATAAATAAAACCATCTTAATTCATATTAGTGCAATTATTAAAACCTCAATTATCTCATTTAACGATTTTTATTAGTCTAAAAATCTCAGAAGTCTAAGCTAGTCTAATAATCTAATTAATTTCTTTTAACAATAGTCGAGGATGCCTGAGCTGTACACGTAACTACTAAATCGGCAATATTTACATGATAAGGTCTTGAAACCACAAAATGAATAATATCGGCAATATCTTCTGGTTGCAATGGAGCAAACCCCTTGTAAACATTTGAAGCTCTCTCTACATCGCCTTTAAAACGTACTTCGCTAAACTCAGTTTCAACCATTCCAGGATGAATTGCTCCTACTCTAATTCCGTATGGATTCAGATCTATTCGCATTCCTTTACTTATTGCATCAACAGCGTGTTTTGTACCACAATATACATTTCCGTTAGGATAAACTTCTTTGGCTGCAGTTGAACCAATATTGATAATATGTCCCGATTTTCTTTCTGTCATTTGCGGAATAATCGCTTTAGAAACATACAAAAGTCCTTTCACATTAATATCAATCATTGCATCCCAATCGTCTAAATCTCCTGTTTGAATTGGATCCAATCCATGCGCATTTCCTGCATTATTAATAAGAACATCTATCACAGAAAATGATTCTGGCAAAGAACTAATGCGCTCCAAAACAGCTTCTTTATCTCTAACATCGAATGCCAAAGTATGCACTTCTGTAAATTCCGAAAGTTCCTTCTCTAATTCTGATAATCGATCTTGTCTTCTACCACAAAGAATAACTTTATAGTTATTTTTTGCCATTAACTGTGCCGTGGCTTTACCTATACCACTTGTAGCACCAGTAATTAGAACTGTTTTTTTCATTCTATGTTTTTTATTTTTTAGCCACAGATTAAAAGATTCTCAAGATTAAAAAAAATCATCTTAGTCTTTTAATCTGTGGCAAATATTTTTTCACACTAATAGCTGCTGAAAACTGAATACTGACACTTAAAACTATTATTAAGGCACATCGTCTCCCATACTTTCTGCCCAGATAGCAAACCAGTCTTCTTTTTCTAATTCTAGTTCAACAGCTTTCATCAAAGATTGAATTCTGGCAACGTTTACTGTTCCTGCTATCGGAATAGCTTTTGCAGGATGTCTTAAAATCCAACTTAACAAAATAGTATCTGAACCTAAACTATATTTAGAAACCAATGTTGCCAATAATTTCTTTAATCTTCTTGTCTGTTTATTATCTTCTCTAAATACAGTTCCTAGCGGATTCCATGACATCGGACGAATTCCGTGCATTTGCATATAATCAAAACTACCATCAACCATCGGCTCATAATTTGTTGCCGAAAATTGTACTTGATTAAAACTAACATCGATTTTTTGGCGAATTAATTCTGTTTGTGAAGTTGTAAAATTCGACAATCCAAAATCAACAATTTTCCCCTCAGTTCTAAGTTTTTCAACAGCTTCAGCAATTTCATCAGCTTGCATTAAAGGGCTTGGTCGGTGTAGTAAAAAAACATCTAAGTAATCAGTTTTTAGATTCTTCAAAGAGTTTTCTACAGACCAAGTAATATATTCTTTAGAATAGTCGTAATGCTTAATTTTATTATTTCTGTTCTCGGCAATCATCTGAATACCGCACTTCGAAATCAGTTGTAATTTCTCTCTTGAGATTTTACTTGCTGCGAATGCTTTTCCAAAATCAGCTTCGGTAGTATATGAACCGTAAATATCTGCGTGATCAAAGGTGGTTATTTTATTCTCTAAACATACTTGGATAAGGTTTTCCATTTCTTTTGGAGTTAGATTTTTATCCCAAACTCCCCAATTCATAGTGCCCACAATTATAGGCGATAATAGCGTTTTGCTCATGGTAATATAACATTATTTGTAGTAATAAATCTTGCTTTCTAAAACATAATCATCAAAGTTCTTAAAAATATAAAAATAGAATCACAATTCAACCTTAAAATTAGAGCTTTGGTCGAAGTTTTAACCATTCTTTAACATCTTACTTCTCAAAAAATATTCAATTTGCACTCTCAAAAGTAAGGCATTAAATTCAAGGTTTTAAAAATATTTATATGGAAGAAAATACAACGACTTTAGACATTAGAGCGATCAATGAAAAAATTGAAAGAGAAAGTGCTTTTATAGACCTTCTCACAATGGAGATGAACAAAGTTATTGTGGGCCAGAAACATATGGTCGAACGTTTATTAATCGGACTATTAGGTCAGGGCCATATTTTATTAGAAGGTGTTCCTGGATTAGCCAAAACATTAGCGATAAATACACTGTCCCAAGCAGTACAAGGTTCGTTTAGCCGTATCCAATTTACACCCGATTTATTACCTGCCGATGTTGTTGGTACGATGATATACAACATTAAGCAAAATGAATTTTCCATCAAAAAAGGACCAATTTTTGCCAATTTCGTTCTTGCCGATGAGATTAACCGTGCTCCAGCCAAAGTACAATCAGCACTTTTGGAGGCGATGCAAGAAAAACAAGTAACTATTGGTGACACTACTTTTAAACTAGATCGCCCATTTTTAGTACTTGCAACACAAAACCCTGTTGAGCAAGAAGGAACATACCAACTTCCAGAAGCTCAAGTTGACCGTTTTATGCTTAAAACCGTAATTGACTATCCAAAAATGGACGAAGAACGTCTTGTTATTCGCCAGAATTTAAAAGGAAGTTATGAGAAAGTAAATCCTGTTGTTTCTGTTGAGCAAATTTTACGTGCACAAGAAGCTGTTCGTGAAGTTTATATGGATGAAAAAATAGAGAAATACATTCTTGATATTATTTTCGCAACGCGTTACCCTGAAAAATATAAATTAGCAGATTTAAAACCACTTATCAGTTTTGGAGCATCTCCACGTGGAAGTATCAACTTAGCCAATGCCGCAAAATGTTATGCTTTTATTAAACGTCGTGGATATGTAATCCCAGAAGATGTTCGTGCAGTTGTTCATGATGTATTACGTCACAGAGTAGGTATTACTTACGAAGCGGAGGCTGAGAACATCACTTCTGTAGACATCATCAATAAAATTGTAAACGAGATTGAAGTACCTTAAAAATTTGTTTAATGTTTAAAGTTTCAAACTGTTGCATATCAAACTTGAAACCTTAAACTCTTAAACTTTAAACAAATTAAAAATGGATACAAAAGACCTATTAAAAAAAGTACGTAAAATAGAAATCAAAACCAAAAGATTGAGTAATCATATCTTTTCGGGAGAATATCACTCTTCATTTAAAGGTCGTGGTATGACTTTTAGCGAGGTGCGTCAGTACCAATATGGTGATGATATACGTGCTATCGATTGGAATGTAACCGCACGCTATAATGAAGCTCACGTAAAAGTTTTTGAAGAAGAACGTGAACTTACCATGGTTCTTATGGTGGATATTTCGGGCTCTGAAAGTTTTGGTTCTAAAAATCAGTTTAAAAAAGATATTGTAACCGAAATTGCAGCTACAATGGCTTTTTCGGCAACCCAAAATAATGATAAAATTGGTTTAATATTATTCTCGGATACAGTCGAATTGTATATTCCGCCTAAAAAAGGAAGATCGCACGTATTACGTATTATCCGCGAATTAATCGAATTTGAACCTAAAAGTCATAAAACCGATATTGCACAAGCATTAAAGTTCTTATCGGGTACACAAAAAAAGAAAGCTATCGTTTTTGTAATCTCCGATTTCATGTCTGATGATTATGAGCATACCTTAAAAATTGCATCCAAAAAACATGATATTACAGGTGTTCGAGTATATGATATTCGAGAAGAAAAAATACCTAATATCGGAATGGTTTCAATGCTTGATGCCGAAACAGGTAAAACACAATTAATCAATACCGGTTCCAAAACAATACGCGCAAATTACGAAAAACATTACCATAGTAAAGTAGCTTATTTTAAAGAAACTTTTAGCAAATCAGGCGCTGGTGTTGTAAATACTCGTGTAGACGAAAGTTATGTAACTAAATTATTAGGCTATTTTAAATCGAGATAAAGAATTAGATTATTAGACTTCTTAGATTGTTAGAAAATTAGATTTTTAAATATAATCTGAAGAAAAAAATAAAAATAAAATCCGCTTAAATCTGTATCAACATCGTTCCATTTTTAAGCATCCGTTTTAGACCAAAATCTGAATCAAAAAAATCAAATGAAATTAAAACTTTACATATTTTTATTCTTGCTATCTGCAACTGTTTTTGGACAACAAAAACAAATTGAGACTAGCATAGATACTACTAAAAATAAAATTGGAGCTGAGTTTAAGTTAACAATTAAAACTTCTGTCGATTCTAAGTCGAAAGTTGTTTTTCCTAAACTTAAAAACATCGGACCTCTTGAGGTAATTAAATCATATCCAATTGATACTGTCAAGAAAAATGACCGCTATGAATTGATTAAAAAATATGGGTTAACTCAATTTGATTCTGGAAGATATACTATTCCTAGCATCCCAATTATTATTGATAAAAAATCGTATTTATCCGATTCTATCCGAGTAGAAGTTGCAAATGTAAAGGTAGATACATTACAACAAAAAATGTATGACATTAAAGATATAACCAAAGTTGAAGATGGAATTGGAGATTGGTGGAAATACCTTTTGATTCTAGCTTTAATTTTAGGAATTGGTGCTTTAGTATATTGGTTTATAAAAAAAAGACAACAAAAGAAAATTGAAGAAGAAGTTTATAAAACTCCTATCGAAAAAGCAACAAGTTTGCTTAACACACTAGAGAAAAAAGAACTTTGGCAAAAAGGTGAAATCAAAGCTTATTATAGCGAATTGACCGATATTGCTAGAAATTATATCGAGGAAGCAATCGAAATTCCAGCAATGGAAAGCACTACATCTGAGTTAATACAAGGAATTAGAGCAGCTTCGGTAAAGAAAAAAATGGCTTTAACGCCAGAAACTGTCGAGAACTTAGAGCGTGTATTAAAACAAGCCGATTTAGTGAAATTTGCAAAATCTAAACCTTTAGATTTTGAAATTACTGAAGACAGAAATAAGATTCAAAAAGCAATCCTTACCCTAGACAGCGCAATACCTGTAGAAGTAGTTGTTGAGGAAGATACTTTATTAAACGAAGCACAAAGACAAAAACAAATAAAACTTCAGTTACTTAAAAAACGCAACAAACGTATTGCTTTATCAGTAGCAACTGTATTGTTTTTGATTATTCTTGTAACCAGTTATTTTATCGCGACCAAAGGTTTTACTTATGTAAAAGATAATATTATCGGACATCCATCTAAAGAACTATTAGAAGGAGAATGGGTAAAAAGCGAATACGGAAATCCTGGTATCCTGATTGAAACTCCAAAAGTTTTAAAAAGAATGGATTTAACCAAAATGTTCCCTAAAGAAGGATTAGCATTGATTAAAGAAATGCAATCTTTTGGATACGGAAGCTTGGTAGATAATTTCTCATTGATGATCTCTACTTTAAAATATAAAGAAGAAACTCAAATCGATTTATCAAAATCACTAGAAGTTACCATAAAAACTATCGAAGCACAAGGAGCACGAAATATGATTGTAAAACAAGAAGATTTCGAAACAAAAGAAGGAATTCGTGGAGTTAAAGGTTACGGAACTTTCTCTAGTATAGATGAAGGAACCAAATCGAGTACCAAGATGTATTACGAAATCCTTTTATTTAGCCAAGAAGGCGGATTACAACAAATAATGATTTTTCACGAAGAAGGAGATACTTATGCCAATGATATTGCAGACCGCATATTAAACTCTGTAGAACTAAAAAAAGCAACTAATTAATGGATAAAATAACTTTTTTAAACCCTGAGTTTTTCTGGTTGTTTCTTTTGATTCCCATTGCAATTGCTTGGTTATTCTGGAAAAGAAATCAGCAATCGGCAACATTAAAAATGAGTTCACTGCAAGGTTTTAAATCTTCAGAATCATTATTAGCAAAACTAAAACCATTTTTGGGTGTATTTAGGATTTTAGCTTTAAGCTCTTTGATAATTGCACTAGCAAGACCTAGAACGGTAGATGTAAGTAATAAAACAAAAACAACAAAAGGAATTGATATTGTAATGGCAATAGACGTTTCTGGTAGTATGCTTGCACGAGATTTAAAACCAGATCGTATGCAAGCGCTTAAAAAATTGGCTGCCGACTTTGTTAGCGAAAGACCAAACGACAGAATTGGACTTGTTTTATACGCATCTGAAGCTTATACAAAAACACCTGTAACTAGCGATAAAGCAATTATCCTTGAGGCTATTAAAAGTATAAAATATGACAATGTTCTAGTAGACGGAACGGGAATAGGAATGGGATTGGCAACTGCCGTAAACAGACTTAAAGACAGTAAAGCCAAAAGTAAAGTTATTATATTAATGACCGATGGTGTTAATAATGCTGGATTTATTGAGCCTGATACTGCAGCAGACATCGCAAAACAATACGGTATTAAAGTATATACAATTGGTATAGGAACTAACGGAATGGCCGAATTTCCTTATGCAATTGCTCCAAATGGTCAATTTTTGTTCAGAATGATGAAAGTAGAAATTGATGAGCAAATGATGAAAACCATTGCAAACAAAACTGGCGGAAAATATTTTAGAGCTACAAGTAATGAAAAATTAGCTTCTATCTATAATGAGATTAATAAACTGGAAACAACCGAAATCGAAGAATTAAAATTCTATGATTACGACGAAAAATACAGACCTTTTGTGATATTAGCTGGTTTATTGCTATTATTGGAAATCGGATTACGAAATACTGTTTACAGGAGTTTTATTTGATTTTGGATTAAAAAAATCTAAAATCTAAACTCAGAAATCTAAAATTTAAAATGGAATTAGACGAAAAAAAATATTTATACCTTCTTATATTGCTTCCAATTTTGGTGTGCATTTTTCTTTTCAATATGTATTGGAAAAGAAAAAAACAACGCGAATTTGGAGATTTGGATTTAGTAAAAAAACTAACTCCAGAGCATTCTGTTTTTAAACCATTTTTAAAATTAGGAGTTATCCTTTTAGCTTTAGCTGCATTAATTTTAGGATTGGTTAATCCGAAAATTGGAACAAAAATGGAAACTGTAAAACGTGAAGGAATTGATATTGTGTTTGCAGTAGACGTTTCTAAAAGTATGCTTGCCGAAGACGTTGCCCCTAGCCGTTTAGAAAAAAGTAAACAACTCGTTTCGCAAATTATCAATCAATTAGGAAACGACCGAATAGGAATCGTTGCCTATGCAGGTAGTGCTTTCCCGGTTTTACCAATTACAACAGATTATAGCGTTGCCAAAATGTTCTTGCAAAGTATGAGTCCAGATATGGTTTCATCACAAGGAACATCACTAGACGAAGCCATAAAATTATCGGCAACTTATTTTGACGAAAAAAGCAAAACAAGCAAACTACTGATTTTAATCTCAGATGGAGAAGATCACTCTGAAGGTGCCGAAGCTGCTGCAGAAGAAGCCAATAAACTAGGAATGAAAATCATTACTATTGGTATCGGAACCGAAAAAGGAGCCACAATTCCATTAAAAAGAAATGGTGTTGTCGAGAGTTTCCAGAGAGACAATAATAATGAAGTCGTTATAACAAAATTAAATCAAGAAGGATTAAAAGCTATTGCAAAAGCGACCAAAGGTGGTTATGTTTATGGCAGTAATACCAAAGAAGTTTTGGATTATGTGAAAAATGCTTTAGATAATATTCAGAAAACAGAATTTGAAGCTACGCAAATGGCGGATTTTCAGTCTCAATTCCAATGGTTTATTGGTATTGCTTTTGCATTATTGTTCATAGATCTTTTCTTATTAGAAAGAAAAACAAATTGGATTAAAGAGTTGAATTTATTTAACGAAACAAAATAATTGTTTCAATACAGTTATCTTTTGAAACAAAAAAACAAAAAAATTAGAATGAAAAATTTACTTCTATATATTTTATTAACGCTTTCTTTGGCTATTTCAGCTCAAGAAAAGGACAAAGCGTTGCCTAAAGCTAATGAAGAATATAAACAGAATAAATTTGTAGATGCCGAAGCTGATTATAGAATCTCGCAATCTAAATTCCCAAATCGTACCGTTGCACCTTATAACTTAGGAAATGCTATTTATAAGCAAAACCAGGCTAGCGAAGCTAAATTTGCTTACGTAAAAGCATTAAAGAATGCTAAGACACCATCTCAAAAACACAAAGCATTCCACAATCTAGGTAATGTTTTTATGAAAGAGAAAGATTATGGACAAGCTGTCGAAGCATATAAAAATGCATTACGTAACGATCCTACAGATGAAGAAACACGTTACAACTATGCATTGGCAAAGAAAATGCTAAAAGAAAATCCTCCTAAAAACGATAAAAACAAAGACAAGAATAAAGATAAGGACAAGGATAAAAAAGACGACAAGAAGGACAATAATAAAGACAAAAAGGACGACAAAGGAGACAATAAGGACAAGGATAAAAAAGATGACAAGGGAGATCCTGATAAAGATAAAAAAGACGGAAAAGACGATAAAGGCGACCCTAAGAAAGAGGATAACAAAGGAGAGCCAAAACCTACTCCAGGTGGAATCTCAAAAGAACGTTTACAAAATCTTCTTGATGCAGTAAATAACGAAGAAAAGAAAATACAGGATAAAGTAAACGGTCAAAAAGTAAAAGGTACTCCTAGAAAAACTGAAAAAGACTGGTAAAATAAAGTTGAATCGTTTAGCTGTTAGTTTGTTTATTTGATAGACAATTAATGGTTAAACGATTAAACAGTTAAACGATTTAAAAAAAACGATTAAACAGGTAATGAAAAGATATTTAATTCTATTACTATTAAGTTTCCAAGGGCTTATGGCTCAAGTTCAATTTGAGGCCAGAGTAAGCAAAACTACGCTTGGTTTAAACGAAAGAGTTCGAATTGACTTCATTATGAATGTTGATGGCGATAACTTTGTTCAGCCCACATTTGAAGGTTTTAGAATTGTTGCTGGACCAAGTCAGCAAGTAAGTCAGTCATGGGTAAACGGAAGAAGTTCATTCGAGAAAGTGTATTCCTATTTCTTATTACCAAACCAAAAAGGAAGCCTTGTTATAAGACAAGCTGCAATAGAATATAATGGTCAGGTTTACAAAACATCTCCTATAAAAATAAATGTTACTGCCGCAGTAGCACAAGAAAGAGATCCAAATGATCCACAACAAATATCTGCCGATGATAATTTATATCTAGTTGCCGATATATCTAAGACAAACCCATATATAAACGAACCAATTACAGTTGTTTACAAATTGTATTTCAGTTATAATATCGGTATCACAAATTGGAGAGAATTAGACAAACCAAAATACAATGATTTCTGGAGTCAGAATATCGATATTAAACAACTTGTTGCTGAAGAAGGTATGTTTAAAGGCGAAAAATATCGTTACGTAGTACTTAGAAAAACGGTATTATATCCACAAAAATCTGGTAAATTAGTGATTGAACCTTTAGCGTTAGATATCGATGTGCAATTACCTACTAACCGAAGAAATATGTTTGGTCAGGTTGTAGTTACCGATGGCAACAAACGCGTATCGGCAGGTGCTAAAACTATCAATGTAAAAGCACTTCCAGAATCTAGCAAACCAGAAGGATTTTCGGGCGCTGTAGGTCGATTTGACTTTAAAGTAACACCATCTAAAACTACGTTAAAAAACGGAGAAAGCCTGGAGTTAGTTGTTAGTGCTGCTGGTAGCGGAAATATGAAATTATTTACCCTGCCTAAACCAGTTGTACCAAATGCGCTAGAAATGTACGACCCTGTACATGACGAGAAGGTAAACACAACACTTAGCGGAATGTCTGGAAAAATATCAGACACCTATACCATTATACCACAATACAAAGGGAATTATGCCATAAAACCAATGCAGTTCTCGTATTTTGATTTAAATACAGGAAGTTACAAAACAGTTACTTCTCCAGAAATCATGGTGAATGTTCTTGATGGTCCAACGCCATCAGACGCAAATGTGGCTTCTAGCCCAACTGCAAAAAACAAAATATCGGCTACAGAACAGTTCAAGTATATTAAGCTAAAAAGCAATTTTACCTCTGTCGTAAACGATGATTTTTATGGATCAAACTTGTTTTATGCCCTATTGTTTTTACCATTCCTGATTTTACCAATTATAGTTTTAGTTAAGAAGAAAAAAGAAGCTATTGATGGTGACATTACTGGAAACAGAATTAAAATGAACAATAAACTGGCTAAGAAATATTTATCTGAAGCTAAAAAACAAATCAATAACAAAGAGCCGTTTTATATTGCGCTTGAAAAAGCAATGCATAATTTTCTGAAAGCCAAATTACATATCGAAACTTCAGAAATGAGCAAAGATAATATCACAGAGCTTTTATTGTCTCGAAAAGCAAATCCAGAATCGGTTAAAAATTTCATTAGCCTAACCGAAAACTGTGAGTTTGCACGATATGCACCAGCATCTAGCGCTTCTATTCAGCAAGATTTTGATAAAGCTGTATTGATAATTTCAGAATTAGAAAAACAAATTGTTTAATATAGTTTCTAACCATACAAGTTCGCTAAGAAATTAAATTTAGCTTACGCTGAATTAAGGTTCGCAAAGTTGAAACTCTTATTACATATCAATAAAATGAAAAATATTCTTTTATACCTATTCTTATTATTATCCCAAATTTTCTTTGCTCAAAATAGCTTTGATAAAGCGAATGCTTTATACCAAGAATCAAAATACGAGCAAGCAGTACAAGAGTATGAAAACGTTATAAAAGTTGATAAAAAACAATCGGCTGAATTATATTATAATTTAGGTAATTGCTATTACAAACTAAATAAAGTAGCTCCAGCAATATACAATTACGAAAAAGCTTTGGTATTAAACCCTAATCATCCAGAGGCTCTAAACAATTTAAAATTTGCTAAAAAACTAACAATCGACGAAATAAAAGAAGTTCCTAAAGTGGGTTTTGCAAAACTCATCCGAAACTTTACCGGAATATATCATTACAACACTTGGGCATGGATTTCTGTAGGGATAGCATCGGCATTCTTGCTTTGCTTTATCGGATACTATTTTTCGCAACTTACACGTTCTAAAAGAGTTTATTTTATCGGAATGTTTTTGATATTACTTGCTTTATTGGTAAGCTTAACAGCAGGGTTTTTAGAAAAAAGTCATTTTGATAACGAAAGACCTGCCATAGTATTTGCAGAAATTGCCGAAGTACGTAGCGAACCTCAAAAAGCTGGTTCTCCAATTTTCACCCTTCACGAAGGAGCAAAAGTATACGTAAAACAGTCATTACAAAACTGGAAAAAAATAGAATTAACCGATGGAACTGAAGGTTGGATAGAATCCTCGGCTGTTAAAGAGGTGAAATAATTCATTTGTTTTAAAAAATAAAAATCCCCAATTCAATTTTATATAATATTGAATTGGGGATTTTCTTTTGTTTGCTACATCTATCTAATTTACAGCATCTACCAATCGTATAAATTCGGCTTTATAACCTTCATCATCATTTGCTAATCCTGATTTTGCTAATTTTTTTATATCAGTGCTAGAACTATTCGCAATAAGTTTGGAATCTCTTAATTTTAATCCAAACCAGGCAACTGCCGTTGTAAATTTAAAATCCGAAGAACTACTATCCAAAGAGACTTTCTTATTATCAATAGTACTTACCATTTCTATACTTTTATCACCATCTGGTTTTTTGTATCTAAATTTAATAGTTGCAAGCTCATCATTATAATTCGAATTGTCCGATTTTACTTTTGTATATTTTAAATCAGAAGGAATATAATCACTTTCAACACCTGTCGGAATAATTTCATACAATGCCGTAACGGTATGACCACTTCCTAATTCTCCAGCATCAATTGCATCATTTTTAAAATCTTCAGGCTTCAATTTGCGATTCTCATACCCAATTAATCGATAAGCCTGAACATGCTTAGGATTAAATTCTATCTGAATTTTTACATCTTTTGCAATGGCAAACATTGAACCTTTAAATTCTTTTCCTAAAAATCGATTCGCTTCCTGAATGTTATCAATATAAGCGTAATTTCCATTTCCTTTATCTGCCAAAATTTCCATCTTACTGTCTTTAATATTCCCCATTCCAAATCCAAGAACAGTTAAATAAACACCCGATTTTCTTTTTTCTTCAATTAGTTTTTCCATATCCATGTCAGAAGAAGCTCCAACATTAAAATCTCCGTCAGTAGCGATAACAATTCTGTTATTTCCTTCCTTAATAAAATTTTGTTGTGCCAATTTATAAGCCAATTCGATTCCTTCACCTCCTGCTGTACTTCCGCCCGCACTTAAATTATCAAAAGCGTCTAAAATCTCTTCTTTATTGTCTCCAGAAGTTGGCGTTAATACCACTCCCGCCGAACCAGCATAAACTACAATCGAAACTTTATCTTGACTACGGAGTTCTTTTACTAAAATCTTCATAGATTCTTTTAATAGCGGAAGCTTATTATCATCACTCATAGATCCAGAAACATCTATTAAAAAAACAAGATTTGATGCTGGTAAATTCGTCATTGGAATATCTTTTCCTTGCAAACCAATTTTTAGTAATTGACTGTTTTTATTCCAAGGACTATCGCTTAATTCTGTATTAATCGAAAATGGATTTTGTCCTTCTGGTTGTGGGTATTTATACTTAAAGAAATTCATCATTTCTTCAACACGAACGGCATCTTGAGGAACCTTTTGTCCGTTGTTAATAAAACGCCTGATATTGGTATAAGATGCGTTATCAACATCAATAGAAAAAGTAGAAAGTGGTGATTTTATAGGAGATTCAAAAGGATTTTCTTCAAGGCCAACATAACTTTCGGTATTAGAATCTGGAAGTATGTTTTCGGGAATTTCCGTATCATAAACTACTACATCATCAGCCGCCGCAGCCTCATCGCTATACTCACGTTTTTTACAACAACTAAATAAAACAAGAACAAGGAATGCCATCAAATAAAAATGTTTATTTTTCATTTAAATAAATTTTAAGAATTAGTAAATTGGTTTTTCTTTCAAATAATGGCTAGCATTCCGGATGTACTAGTTAAAATTATCTGCGATTTGAGCCAATTCAAATTCAATGCCAAAATTTTTTTAAATTTTTTCTACAAATGAAAATAAACGATTTAAAATTGAATGTTGTTTTCTTAAACTTTGCAAACCTTAATTCAACACAAACTAGATATAATCTCTTAGCGAAGCTTTGCGGTAAAAAAACAAACAGAGAAACTTTGCAAACCTTAATTCACCACAAACTAAACCTAATTTCTTAGCGAACTTTGTGGTAAAAAAAAACAAACGGAGAAACTTTGCGAACCTTAATACACCACAAACTAAACCTAATTTCTTAGCGAACTTTGCGGTAAAAAGACCCAAAATAAACTTTGCGGTAAAAACCCAAAACCTAGAACTCATATACCTTCTCAGGCGTAACACAATAATCAAGTTTTATATCCCCTTCAAAAACATCTGTAATTTCGGTTTCAGCCTCAAAGAAAGATAAACCTATTTTAATTGTTTCTGGTTTACATTCAGATAAAAACTTATCGTAGAATCCTTTTCCATATCCTACTCTATTTCCAGAAGTATCAAACGCTAAAAGAGGAACAAAAACAACATCAATTTTACTCGACGGAACTTCCAGACCATCTATCGGTTCAGGAATATTATACTCGTTCTTCTTTATTTTAGTATTATCAGTAAGCAAGAAATGAGTCATTTCTCGGGTCTCAAAATCACTTTTAGAAATTACAATTTCTTTGTCTTTTCCAGCAAGTAAATGCAAAATAAACTCCGTATTTACTTCCTTATGTTCTACTATTGGTAAAAAAACATGAAAATAAGTTTTCTCCCAAATTGGTAATGAAAGTACTTTATTGGCAATAACCAAACTCAATTCGTCAATATCAGTCTCCGTAAGTTGTTTCCTCAACCCTTTTTTTTGTAAGCGCAATTCTTTTTTAGTTATCATCTTCTTCTAGATTGTTTTTGGACATATGATAAATAGCATCCCCTTCGTACACAATTGGCGAATGGTTTGCATTAATAATATACCCATCATGCGGTGCTTTTACTTTTCTTTCAAACTTACCAAAAGGATCGGTAATAATTGCCAGAATAGTTCCTTTCTTAACAAACTTTCCAATTGTATTGTAGTCATGTAGTAACCCTGAGCATTTAGCTCGAAGCCATACCGATTTTTCGATATAAATAGACGGTTCTTCAGGCGTTGCAACAATATGATTAGAATCTAACATTCCTAAATAAGCTAGCAAACGCTTTACTCCATCAATACCAATATTAGCAATTTCATGATTAATATCTAATGACTTTCCGCCTTCAAAAAGCAACATTTTTACTTTTAATTTTTCGCTAATACTCCTAAACGAACCCGAAATATTTTTAGAATACAAAGTAAATGGTGCGTTAAATACATCTGCAAGAACCTTTAAGTCATGATTATTCTCAGAGAGTCTAATCTGCGGTGCATTAAAACGGCTTGCTCCACCGGCATGAAAATCGACAGCATAATCTACAATTGGCAAAACATCGGTAACAATATGATAAGCAAAACGGCTTGCTAAAGAGCCTTTTTTACTTCCTGGAAAAACTCGGTTTAAATCACGCCCATCAGGAAACTCACGCGCTTTATTTACAAAACCGTACATATTTATAACCGGAATACAAATGATAGTTCCTTTTTGCGGACGATTAATTCTCTTGCTTATTATCTGACGTACGATTTCGACACCATTAATTTCGTCACCATGAATCCCTGCCGAAAAAAGTACAACAGGCCCTTCAATCTTCGAACGTCTTACAATAACAGGAATGTTTAATTTGGTTGTAGTGTGCAGTCGAGCAATTTCGACGTTAACGGTTTTGCTTTCACCTGGTAAAATGGATTCCCCAAAAATCACCAATGGTTTACTATTTCTCATATTCAATAATAAAAGCTAAATATAGAAATTATATTTTAAATTTATATCTTTGACTTTAACACTTATAATCTTAACCAACTAACCACATCAAAATTTAAAATGAAAAAAATAGCAGTTTTATTTGGCGCATTAACCCTTCTGGTTTCCTGTATGAGTAAAGAAGAGAAAATGAAAGAAGCAGAAGCTGACGGAAACGAAGCAGTTGCTGTAAAATCTAAATTAATAGAAGGTGCAGGAAAAGCACTCCAAGAACAAGGAAAAGACGCCGCCAAAAGCGCATCTAAAGGAATTGGAGATGTTATAAAAGGAATAAATTCAGGAATGAGCGAAAGCATCAACACCTCTAAAGTGATTTCTGAACCCACTTTTAAAGCAAACTTTGAGGAATGCAAAGCCGAAAAAATATACGGAGCAGATACTGATAAACAAAAGAAAGTAACAATTTACTTAATTGCTAAAAAAGATTTTAAAGGAAATCTAGTTTTAAAAGCTTTTGATGCCGATAAAAAAGAAATCGGAAGAAGCAGTTTAGAGGTTTCTATTAAAAAAGACGATGCAAAATATGTAGACTTCTCATTTGATGAAAGAACGCATTTACTACAAACCGAATACTTTACAATTAAATAAAAATTCCAAATAAAAAAAGAGCCCGTTTTCTATAAAAAAACGGGCTCTTTTTTT